>JALVFC010000169.1 GCA_027030285.1 Thiotrichaceae bacterium
AGGTGAGTTTGGCTGCTATCTGGTATCAGATGGTTCGAATAAGCCTTACAGGCTGAAGATTCGTGCGCCTGGTTTTGTGCACCTGTCAGCAATGGATGAGATGGTACGTGGACATATGCTATCAGATGTTGTGACGATTATTGGCACACAGGATATTGTGTTTGGGGAGGTTGACCGCTAATGGCTGAGCAACAGAAAGGACAGGTAGTGCTATCTAGCCATGAAAAGGAAGAGATTGATCGTTGGCTGACACGTTATCCGGAAGATCAGAAGCAGTCGGCACTACTGGCAGCGTTGCGCGCTGTGATGCATGAAGATCATTATATCTCTGTGCCGAAAATGGACGCAATAGCGGATTATTTAGGTCTGGATAAAATCGCGGTTTATGAGGTGGCGAGTTTTTACTCTATGTATGAGCTGGATGAAAAAGCAGCTGCCCGCCATAGTATTGCAGTATGTACCAATGTTTCCTGCATGCTGCGAGGCTCGGATAAAATCGTCGAGCATATCGAAAACAAGCTGGGTATAAAAATGGGTGAGAGTACACCTGATGGCAAATTTTTTATGAAAGTCGAGGAGGAATGTCTGGCCGCTTGTACAGGGGCTCCCATGATGCAGGTTGATCACGTCTATTACACGGATTTAACACCGGAAAAGATAGATGAAATTCTGGATGGGCTGGACTAATGATAGTGAGTATAACCAGGATTGCGGCAGGAATTGTGCCAGGGGGTAAGACATGGTAGATCAGGTCTGTTTTACAACCAAGCAGTTTGGAGATCAGGCACATACTCTGGAGAGTTACCTGAAAGTAGGGGGCTACCAGGCATGGCAGAAAATTCTTGAAGAGAAAATGTCACCTGATGATGTTATTGACGAGGTGAAAACCTCGGGCTTACGTGGACGAGGTGGTGCAGGCTTTCCTACCGGGCTTAAATGGAGCTTTATGCCCAAGGATATGCCAGGACAGAAGTATATTGTGTGTAATTCGGATGAATCTGAACCGGGTACTTGTAAAGACAGGGATATTTTGCGTTTTAACCCACATGCACTGGTTGAAGGGATGGCTATAGCGGGTTATTCCATTGGTGCTACGGTGGGTTATAACTATATGCGTGGCGAGTTTATGGATGAGCCGTTCCTGCATTTTGAAGAAGCGGTGAAAGCAGCCTATGAAGCTGGCTGGTTAGGCAAGAATATTAAAGGATCTGGCGTAGATTTTGATTTGTATGGTTCTCTAGGTGCTGGCGCTTATATTTGTGGCGAGGAAACCGCCTTGCTGGAATCACTGGAAGGTAAGAAGGGTCAGCCTCGTTTTAAACCTCCATTTCCAGCCAGTTTTGGTTTATACGGAAAGCCGACAACGATTAATAACACCGAGTCACTCGCTTCCATTCCTGCCATTATTCGTAACGGTGGTGAGTGGTTTGCGAAGATGGGCGTAGAAGGAGCAGGAGGCGAAAAGTTGTTTTCGGTTTCTGGTCATCTGGAGAATCCAGGGAATTTTGAGGTGCCTCTGGGTATACCGTTTCCCGAACTACTGGAAATGGCCGGAGGTATCTGGAAAGGTCGCAAGCTTAAAGCCGTCATACCAGGAGGTTCATCTGTGCCAGTAGTGCCAGGTGAGCAAATGATGGAATTGACCATGGATTATGACACTATCCAGCAAGCAGGTTCTTTTCTTGGTTCCGGTGCTGTTATGGTGATGGATGATCATACTGATATGGTTAAGGTGTTGCAGCGTATTTCCCGCTTCTATTATTCTGAGTCCTGTGGTCAATGTACTCCCTGTCGCGAAGGTACTGGCTGGCTCTATCGTATGCTGACACGTATCGTCAACGGTCAGGGAAAAATGGAAGATATTGAGCGTCTGGATGATGTGGCACATAAAATAGAAGGACGTACCATATGTGCCCTCGGTGATGCTGCTGCCATGCCGGTATGGAGTTTTGTCAAACACTACAGGCATGAGTTTGAATACTATGTAAAGCATGGTCACAGTATGGTGGATGATGGAATATTTGATGGAGTGGGTGGTGCGTCATGAGTGATGACTTGATCACAATAACCATTAATGATCAGGAAATTAAAGCCAGGCCTGGCGCTATGCTGATTGATGTAGCAGATGCTGAAGGTATTCATATCCCCCGCTTCTGTTACCACAAAAAACTCTCGGTATCGGCAAATTGCCGTATGTGCCTGGTGGAAGTTGAAAAGGCACCGAAGCCCATGCCCGCCTGTGCTACGCCGGTTATGGATGGTATGAAAGTGCTCACTAATTCTGTGAAGGCGCTCTCGGCACAGAAATCAACCATGGAGTTTTTGCTGATTAATCACCCGCTTGATTGCCCTATCTGTGATCAGGGCGGCGAGTGTGAATTGCAGGATTTGTCAGTAGCGCATGGTTCCAGTTCATCGAACTACCATGAAATGAAGCGTGTTGTAGTTGATAAAGACATTGGCCCGCTGATTGAAACGGAGATGACGCGCTGTATTCAATGCACACGGTGTGTTCGCTTTGGCGATGAAATTGCGGGGATGCGCGAAATGGGGGCTATAGGTCGCGGTGAGAACATGACCATAGGTACCTATATTGAAAAAAGCCTGAAATCTGAATTATCCGGAAATATTATTGATATCTGTCCAGTTGGTGCATTGACCGCCAAGCCTTCACGCTATAAGGCAAGAGCCTGGGAGATTGCTCAGCATCCATCAATAGCATCGCATGATTGTGTAGGTTCAAATATTGCGTTGCATACGTTTAACGGAGAGGTTATTCGCTCAGTCCCACGGGAAAATGAAGAGATTAATGAGTGCTGGATTTCTGACCGGGATCGATTCAGCTATCAGGGTATCAATGCCGAGGATCGCTTGCAGGAACCCATGATAAAGGTTGATGGAGAATGGCGCACAGCAACCTGGGATGAAGCACTGGAAAAAGTGGCGGAACATCTGAATCAGGTTGATCCAAATGAAGTAGGTGTTCTCGCATCAGACAGGGCGACTACTGAAGAGTTGTATTTGCTACAAAAACTCATGCGAGGGAAGGGAGTAGCCAATATTGATCATCGATTGCGACAAACAGATTTCTCTGACCAGGGTAAAGAACCTCAGTTCCCTTCATTAGGCATGACATTCTCTGAGCTGGAGCAGCAGGAGGTTATTGTACTGGTTGGTTCTGATGTTCGCCGTGATCAGCCGATGGCGAATCACCGTATTCGCAAAGCTGTGCTGAATGGCGCTAAAGTGATCGCCGTTAACCCGCTGAAATTATCATTTAACTATCCGGTTGAACAACAGATAGTAGCTGCTCCTGCTGATTTAGTGGCAAAGCTGGCTGGTATTGCAAGTGCGACAGGTAAAATGCCCCCACAATTGTCTCAGATAGAGCAGCAAGATATTAATGGTGCCACAGGTATTGCCAATCTACTCAAAGACGCTGATAAAGCTACCGTGATACTTGGTAATTTAGCGGTACAGCATCCTGCTTATGCGACCTTGCGTGCTTTGGCTGCTGTCATTGCCAGTAATACAGGAGCTCAGTTATCTTATTTGGCGGAATCTGCAAATACCGCAGCTGCCTGGCTCGCTGGAGTCGTCCCTCATCGTGTTGCTGGTGGTGAAACAGCTGGCGCCGAAGGCCTGCATGTTACAGATATGTTTATGAAGGCACTAAAGACCTTTGTACTGTTTGATGTAGAGCCCGAGTTCGATTGCTCTGATCCCCAGAAGGCTGAGGCAGCGATGCATTACGCCAGGGTCATTGCCCTGACACCATTTGCAAGTGACAAAATGCGCGCCTATGCAGATATCTTGTTACCCATATCTACGTTTGCAGAAACATCAGGAACCTTTATCAACGCAGAAGGTGTCCAACAATCTTTCCGTGGGGCTGCTCCAGCAATAGGTGCAGCCAAGCCTGGCTGGAAAGTTTTACGAGTGCTTGGCAATCTTATGCAAGTTGATGGCTTTGATTATATGAGTTCTCAGGATGTGCTTGCTGAATTTAATGAAAGGGTTTCGATAAGCCCCGATAATTCTCGTACTTTTGATGACTCGGATGTGTTCGAAAAGCTTGAGGAAAATACTGGTTTGCAGCGTATCAGTAGCGTTCATGCCTACTCAGTTGATGGCCTAGTTCGTCGAGCCAATGCTTTGCAGAAGACCTTCTCTCAGGAACGTAATACTGCCTGGTTGAACCCTGCTGATATTGAAGAAGCTGGCTTACAACAATGTGATTCTATTATAGTACGCCAGGGTGATGGGCGTGTGGTAATGAGTTTGCAGGCCGATAAGGATGTGCCACAGGGGTGTGTTCACATGCTTGCGGCGACGAATAAATCCTCTCAGCTGGGTGCATCCTATGGCAGCATTGAAATTCAGGGGGATTGTTAATGGATAGCTTGATCTCCATCTGGAATACAGTGCCTGAAGCATTACAAACGCTGATTGTTATTTTATTAAAAATTGTAGCTATTGTGTTGCCTTTGATTCTGGCGGTAGCGTATACCACCTATGCTGAAAGGAAAATTATTGGTTACATGCAGGTGCGGCTGGGGCCGAATCGGGTTGGACCAAAAGGCTGGTTGCAACCCATCGCGGATACCGTAAAACTGATGTTCAAGGAGATTATTCTCCCTGAAAAGGCAAACCGCTTTACATTTTATTTGGCTCCTGTCATTGCGCTGGCTCCTGCATTGGTTGCATGGGCGGTTGTGCCATTCTCTTCTGGATTATGGCTTGCTGATATCAATGTTGGATTATTGTTTATTTTAGCGATTACATCGCTAGATGTGTTCGGTATTATTCTGGCTGGTTGGGCATCCAACTCTAAATACGCCATATTAAGTGCCATGCGCGCAGGGGCACAGGTGGTGTCTTATGAAATTGCTATGGGATTTGCTCTGGTTGGTGTGCTGATGGCAGCAGGCAGTCTTAACTTGCGTGAAATTGTTGAGGCGCAGGCAGGTGGTCTTTCTCACTGGTTTGCGTGGCCGTTATTTGGTTTGATGCTGGTGTATTTTATCTCTGGTGTTGCCGAAACGAATCGGGCGCCATTCGATGTGGCAGAAGGTGAATCAGAAATTGTTGCGGGCTTCCATGTGGAATATTCTGGCATGGCGTTTGCGCTCTTTTTCCTGGGTGAATATGCTAATATGTTGCTGATTTCGGCAGTGGCTTCCATTCTGTTTCTGGGTGGCTGGTTATCTCCTTTTGAGAGTCTTCATGCGTTGACTCAGCTGCCCTATATTGGTTTGCTGTTTGACAATGGTATTCACTGGTTTTTCCTCAAGGTTGCCTTCTTTATCTTCTTGTATCTTTGGTTCAGGGCAACATTCCCGCGCTATCGTTATGACCAGATTATGCGTCTTGGCTGGAAAATACTGATTCCGGTAACCCTGGTTTATATCTTTGCTGAAGGTGTGGCAATTTATCTGGGATGGAAGCCATGGTTATCCTGAGCGTGAGTGTGATGAGAGGTTGTCTATGATTGGGACAGTACAGCACTGGATAAAATCTTTTACACTCCTTGAGTTGTTAAAAGGCATGAGTGTGACTGGTAAACGCTTGTTTACCCGAAAGATAACGATTCAATATCCTGAGGAAAAAACGCCGATATCTCCTCGTTTTCGGGGACATCATGCTTTGCGACGTTACCCCAATGGAGAGGAGCGTTGTATCGCGTGTAAGTTATGTGAGGCGGCATGCCCTGCACTTGCCATTACTATTGAGCTGGCGGAAAGAGAAGACGGCACGCGCCGTACCACAAGATATGATATTGATATGTTCAAGTGCATTTACTGCGGCTTTTGTGAAGAAGCTTGTCCTGTCGATGCCATTGTAGAGAGCCGCGTGTTTGAATACCATTTTGAAGAGCGTGGCGAAAATATTATGACCAAGGAAAAGTTGCTGGCATTTGGTGATAAGCATGAAGCCATGATCGCCAGGGATAAAGCCGCTGATGCGCCTTATAGATAGGATCAACTAAGATTATTATGGGTATCGAACAGATCATCTTTTATCTTTTTTCAGGCATTTTGCTGGTTGCTGCTGTGAGTGTGGTGACGGTGCGAAACCCTGTTTACGCTGCGCTGTTCCTGATTCTGGCATTTTTCAGTAGCTCTGCAATCTGGATTATGCTGGAAGCCGAATTTCTGGGTGTCACCCTGATACTGGTCTATGTTGGCGCGGTCATGGTGTTGTTCCTGTTCGTTATTATGATGCTGGATATCAATATCGATATCATGCGCGAGGGCTTTATCCGCTACTTGCCAGTGGGGCTGGTCATCGCTGTGATTGTTGCTGTGGAAATGATCTATGTTTTGACTGCGGATAGTCTGAATATTGTCATGCCTGCCGCTAAAGCCGCTGACTACAGTAATACAAAGGAGTTGGGTGGCGTTTTATATACGGATTATGTCTATCCATTTGAAATAGCAGCTGTGATACTGGTTGTCGCGATTATTGCAGCAATTGTGCTGACACATCGTAAGCGTTTACCCAATGTGAAATCTCAAAAGCCTTCGCAACAAGTGCGTGTGAAACGGGATGACAGGGTAAGGCTGGTGAAGATGGAAGCTGAAAGTAAGCCCAACGCAAGCACTCGGGGAGGTCAATAGAATGATTCCGTTATCACATTTCCTGATTATTGGTGCTTTACTATTTTCTATTAGTGCTGCGGGAATTTTTCTGAATCGAAAAAATATGCTGATTATTCTCATGTGTATTGAGTTGATGCTATTGGCTGTAAATATCAATTTTATTGCCTTTTCGCACTTTACACAGAATATTCAGGGACAGGTTTTTGTTTTCTTTATTCTGACTGTTGCCGCTGCGGAGGCTGCGATAGGTCTGGCGATATTAGTGGTGTTGTTCCGAAATCGTGGAACCATCAATGTTCAAGAACTTGATCAGATGAAGGGGTAGGGAGTCGATGATGGAAAAAATCTATCTTGCTATACCGTTAGCCCCTCTATTAGGAGCGATTGTTGCTGGTTTGTTTGGCGGTAAAATCGGTCGCAAGGCAGCGCATGCTGTCACCATTACAGGTGTGGCTGTTGCCTGTATTCTTTCTTTTGTAGTACTCAAGCATATCGCCATTGATGGAAATACTTACAACGGTAATGTGTATACGTGGGCGGCGGTTGAAGGCATTCATTTTAATGTTGGCTTCCTCATTGATAACTTGACAGCCATGATGATGGTTGTGGTGACTTTTGTTTCCCTGATGGTGCATATTTATACCATTGGCTATATGGAACATGATGAAGAAAACTGGCCTGAAGATAGCCTGGTAGGACGTAACAGTTATCAACGTTTCTTTAGCTATATTTCTCTATTCACGTTTTCCATGCTGATGCTGGTTATGTCCAACAACTTTATGCAGTTGTTCTTTGGCTGGGAAGCTGTGGGGCTGGTTTCGTACTTGCTTATTGGTTTCTGGTCTACCCGGAACACGGCTATTTATGCCAATATGAAGGCATTTCTGGTAAATCGTGTTGGTGACTTTGGTTTCTTGTTGGGCATTGCGACCGTGCTGATGTATTTCGGCTCCATGCAGTATAGCGAGGTGTTTGCCAAAGCATCTGAAGTTGCAGGCAAAACGATGAGTATTTCTGGCACGACAGAGTGGTCTGTGATTACTGTGGCGTGTATTTTGTTGTTTGTCGGTGCGATGGGCAAGTCAGCACAGGTTCCGCTGCACGTTTGGCTGCCTGATTCCATGGAAGGTCCAACACCTATTTCTGCCCTGATTCACGCGGCCACCATGGTGACTGCGGGTATCTTTATGGTGGCGCGTATGTCACCCCTGTTTGAACTTAGTACTACAGCGTTAAGCGTTGTGTTAATCATTGGTTCAATTACGGCTTTCTTTATGGGGTTGATAGGTATTGTACAGAATGATATCAAGCGTGTAGTTGCTTATTCTACCCTGTCTCAGCTAGGTTATATGACAGTCGCCTTGGGAGCGTCTGCTTATGGCGCAGCGGTCTTTCACCTGATGACGCATGCTTTCTTCAAGGCATTATTATTCCTGGCTGCTGGTTCTGTGATTATTGCCATGCATCATGAGCAGGATATGCGCAAGATGGGCGGCTTGAAAAAGTATATGCCTATTACTTACTGGACATCGTTGATTGGCTCGCTGGCACTGATTGGTTTCCCAGGTTTCTCCGGATTTTTCTCCAAAGATTTGATTATTGAGGCGGTGCATGAGACTCATATCCCGGGGGCAACATTTGCTTACTGGATGGTGCTTTTGGGCGTCTTTATTACCGCTTTCTACAGCTTCAGGATGTTCTTTCTGGTCTTCCATGGTGAGGAGCGTATGGATCATCATACCAAAGAGCATCTAAAGGAGTCTCCCTGGGTAGTTACTGTGCCTCTCATTGCCTTAGCTATACCTGCGGTTATCAGTGGCTACCTGCTAGATCCTATGGTGTTGGGTGATTTCTTTAAGGGTGTGATCAAAGGTGTTGGTGAGGAAGAATCACTGATTACTGAAATGGCGCATCATTATCACGGTATCATGCCATTTATTCTGCATGGTCTGACAGCCCCACCTTTCTGGCTGGCAATGACAGGTCTGGTTTCAGCCTGGTTTATCTATATGAAGCAACCCGGTATTGCAGACTGGTTTTATAATCGCTTCCACTGGTTGCATACGCTGCTGGAAAATAAGTACTTCGTGGATGACTTTAACCAGAAAGTCTTTGCTGGAGGAGCTGTTCTGCTGGGCAAGGTATTATGGAAAGCAGGTGATCGCTTCCTCATTGATGATAGCGTTGTGAATGACTCGGCGAAGTTCGTGGGTAAACTATCTGGTTGGTCCAGGTATTTGCAAACCGGGTATATGTATCATTATGCCATGTCGATGATAGTAGGCGTGTTAGCGCTTATCGGCTGGGTGATTTATAAAGCAGGATAGTACAGCAACAGGAATAGAATTTATGGAAGGTTGGGCATTACTAAGTCTTGTTATCTGGTTACCTATTATAGGTGGTCTGATAGTGCTAGTTGCAGGCGATAAGCTGTCACGCCCGGCTGCGCTCATCTTTTCTGTTATAACATTCCTGGTGAGTATTCCTTTGTGGACGGGATTTGATCCAACTTCCTATCAGATGCAATTTGAAGAAAAGCACACCTGGATCAGTAGTTTTAATATGTTTTATCATCTGGGGGTTGATGGTATTTCCATGCCGTTACTGCTACTGAATACCTTTATTACGGTACTCATTGTTATTGCTGGCTGGGAAGTAATTAAAAAGAAACCTGCTCAGTACATGGCTGCTTTTCTTATCATGGAAGGGATAATTAATGGCGTGTTTGCAGCACAGGATGCCATGCTGTTTTATATATTCTTCGAAGCCATGCTGATACCCATGTTCCTGGTTATTGGCGTATGGGGCGGTGTAAATCGTGTTTATGCCACCATAAAGTTCTTCCTTTATACATTTTTTGGTTCGGTTTTCATGCTGGTTAGCCTGCTCTATATGTATAACAAATCCGGTAGTTTTGCGATTGCAGATTTTTATAACCTGAAGTTGGGCATGACTGCTCAGGTCCTGATTTTCCTGTCTTTTCTGATAGCTTTTGGTGTCAAAGTTCCAATGTGGCCAGTGCATACCTGGTTGCCAGATGCGCACGTTGAAGCACCTACAGGTGGATCGGTCATCCTGGCGGCAATTATGTTAAAAATTGGTGGCTATGGTTTTTTGCGTTTTTCGCTGCCAATGGTGCCAGATGCTGCTCGTGAACTCACATGGCTAGTGGTCTTTATGTCATTAACTGCCGTTGTTTATATCGGTTTTGTCGCACTGGTGCAAAAAGATATGAAGAAGTTGGTGGCTTATTCATCTATTGCGCATATGGGGTTTGTCACGCTGGGTTTCTTTCTTGTGTATGCCATTTATCGGAATACTGGAAGTTACGAAGGTTCTGTTTTAGCCATGCAGGGTGGTATGGTGCAGATGGTCTCACATGGCTTTATCTCAGGCGCCATGTTCCTTTGTATAGGTGTACTGTATGACCGCATGCATACGCGTGAGATTTCAGCGTATGGTGGCGTAGCCAATACCATGCCTATCTTTACTGCCTTTTTTGTGTTGTTTGCCATGGCGAACACGGGTTTACCTGGAACTTCGGGATTTGTTGGTGAGTTTATGGTGATTCTGGCTAGTTTTAAGGCAAGTTTCTGGATCGCATTTCTGGCGGCGACAACCTTGATTGTAGGTGCTGCCTATACGTTGTGGCTGGTTAAGCGTGTGTTATTTGGTGGTGTAGCAAATGAAGAGGTTGCCTTATTGCAAGATGTGAATAAACGAGAGTTTCTCTTTTTAGCAGTTTTAGCACTTGCAGTCTTGCTATTAGGTTTATGGCCACAGCCACTGACTCATGTAATGGGAGCGAGTATTCAACATATCGTTGAACTTGCTACGCAAAGCAAACTGCCGGGAGTGAACTAATGGGTGAAGTGATGAATTTTAGCCTGGCTACCCCTGAGATTTTCTTGTTGTTCTCTACCTGTGCAGTGTTATTGCTGGATGTGTTCCTTAGCGATAAGTGCCGTACCTTTGGGTATATGGCAGCACTGTTAGCAATGATAGCTACGGCTTTTCTGGTAGTGTCTTCTTTTGGTATAGAACGCAGTTTTGCTTTTAATGGCATGTATGTACTGGATAATATGTCTGTCATCTTGAAGGTTTCTGTGTTGCTGGTGGTAATAGCTACTTTTGTGTACGCTCGTTCATACTTGATTGATAGAAATATCTTTAAAGGTGAATTTTATACCTTGAGCATGTTTGCGACCCTAGGCATGCTAATTATGATTTCCGCAAATACCTTGCTGGTGATTTACCTGGGGCTTGAGTTGTTATCGTTGTCGCTTTATGCACTGGTTGCATTCCGGCGTGATGATGGTAGGGCATCTGAAGCGGGTATGAAGTATTTTGTACTGGGGGCTATTGCCTCTGGTATGTTGCTATATGGTATGTCTATTCTCTATGGGTTGAGTGGGTCACTTGAGTTAAAAGGGGTTGCTGCCTATGTGGCAAGCCAGCAGATCATGCATAACATGGTGCTGCTATTTGGCTTAACATTTATTATCGTCGGACTTGGATTTAAGTTTGGAGTAGCGCCATTTCATATGTGGGTACCTGACGTGTATCAGGGTGCACCGACTCCGGTAACGATGTTTCTTGGGTCGGCTCCAAAAATTGCAGCTTTTGCAATGACCATGCGTCTGTTGGTAAATGGTATGGAGTTTGGTGCTGCTGGCTGGCAGCAGATGCTGATACCTCTGGCAGTGCTATCCATGGTCATTGGTAATATTGCAGCAATCGCACAAAGTAATCTCAAGCGAATGCTGGCATATTCGACGATTTCTCATATGGGATTTGTACTCTTAGGTATATTAAGTGCTAATGAACAAGGTTACTCAGCAGCCATGTTTTACGCCATCACCTATGCATTAACTGCATTAGGCGGGTTTGCTGTGATTATCCTGTTGAGCCAGTCGGGCATTGAGGCTGAAGAACTGGAAGACTTGCGCGGCTTGAATGAACGTCATCCCTGGTACGCCTTTATGATGATGTTGTTTTTATTTTCCATGGCTGGAATTCCACCGCTTGTTGGATTCTATGCTAAGCTGGCTGTATTACAAGCAACCGTGCAGGCTGGGTTCATCTGGTTGGCTGTGTTGGCTGTTACTATGTCGGTTATAGGTGCGTACTATTATTTACGTGCTGTAAAGCTTATGTATTTTGATAAGCCTGTGGAAAGTTCTACCATTTCAATGGGGTTCAGTTTTAATACTTTACTGGCGGGTAACGGCTTTCTGGTAGTCATTTTGGGTTTGTTTCCTGGTTTGTTAATGGCGCTTTGCGTGGAGGCGGTCAAAATGAGCCTATAATAAAACTGTGGCTCTATGTATTCCCTCTGCCATGTAAGGCGTTAAATTAATCAATACTTCCTTATATCGGGATAAGTGCTTATAATGCGCACAGTAATGGTATATTCGCTAGCGAACTATTTTACTTTCCAATTGATCAGAAATTTTTAATTCAGGTGTTTTAACAATGATAAAAAAAGGTTTTGCCACAGTGGCAATATTAACAGTAGCAGTTTCAGTAGCTATGCAGGCATATGCAGAAGGGGAAGAGGCTAGCCCCGTAGATGCAACCAATACATTACCTGATGCAAAACCAGGTGAGTGTTTCGCAAAAGTAATTGTTCCAGCAGAATATGAAACCAGTACAGAAGAAGTTGTTGTTCAGCCAGAGCAAGAGACGATTGAGATTATCCCGGCTACTTTTGATACTGCAGAAGTTGAAGTTCAGGTAAAGCCTGAATATACCGTGTTGAAAGCGGTTCCTGCGAAATATCGTACGGAAGAAGAGATTGTTGAAATTGAGCCTGCCAGAAATGAGTGGGTCACATCTTTAGGGAAAAGGGGCATTCCGGCAAGTCCGGCTCTGCTCGTTGCAGCAAAGACCAGCGGTATAGAAATAGACAATGCACAGCCTGGTCAGTGTTATAAAGAATTTTATTCTCCTGCTAAATTTGAGGAGACTGACAAGCAAGTTGAAATCAAGGAAGCTTCTGAAAATATAGTGGTTAAGGAAGCTGAGTTTGAGCCCGCTGAAGAAACTGTCACAGTGCGAGAGGCTTACACTGTGAAAAAGCTGATCCCAGCTACTTATGAAAAAGTTGAGGAAAAGGTCGAAATTGAGCCAGCCAAAGCTGTCTGGAAAAAGGGTTCCGGTCTGGTTGAGAGAATTGACAATACAACGGGCGAAATTATGTGTTTGGTGCAAGTACCTGCTAAATACCAGACATTGTTAAAAACAGTTCTTAAAACTGAAGCCAAAATTGAAGATACTGAAGTACCCGCTAAAACTAAAGCTATCAAGATTTCCAAGCTGGTTAGTGATGCAACTTCAGAAAAAGTGCCAGTTGAAGCAGAATTTACTACTGTAAAAACACGTGCAAAAGTTGCGGATGCTCAGTTTACATGGCGTCCTGCGGGTGAAAAAGGTGACGGTGCTCCTACGGGGCTACAGATTTGTTTAAAAGAAATACCTGCAAAACAAAAGAAGCTTAAAAAGCTGGTTCTTGATACACCCGCAACGGTGGAAGAAGAGAAAGTGCCAGCCGTCATGAAAACGGTCAAAGTTGAGAAAGTTGCTACTGCTGCTGAAGCTGTACGTACCAAAGTACCTGCTGTAACAAAGACAGTTGAGTTGCGCAAGAAGATCTCCAATGAAAGGCTGGAGTGGCGTCGCGTGCTTTGTCAGACGAATATGACAAAAGAAATGAATATGATAATTCAACAAGCTCTAAAAGATGCTGGCTACTACAATGGTCCAGTTGATGGTAGTATCGGTCGTGGTACACTCAATGCTGTAAATAAGTACCAAATTGATAAAGGGTTGCCTCGTGGTGGCTTGACTATCAAGGTGCTTAAAGATTTAGGTGTTATGTAATGACCTGACAACAATAAGCCAAAAAAAGCCGCTACCAAGCGGCTTTTTTTGGCTTGCTCTTCGTGCAAGAAACAAATCTGAAATCCCCAGTTGGACAGGGTAGAGTGAGCGGCTGTGGTGGTGCAGGGCAAGGCGCAACTGCGTGGAATGGTCATTCCCTTTCAAGTAGTTACAACGCAGGCGTGCATCAATCACAGATTGTGCAATCTGCCTGTAGCGATCTCACCCACTGAGCAGGCGCTATTTTCCTGTAAAATCATAAGCATGATATTTTTCACAGCGGTCAAATAGCTGAAAGGTTGGCATAAGCCAGTACCAGCCATTTGCTTCCTTCACTATCAAAGTTAACTTGCACTCTTGCTGAGCTTCCCGAGCCTTCAGTATCCAGAATGATGCCATCGCCAAACGTGGCATGAAAAACACGCTGCCCAATAGTAAACCCAGATTCGTTATGCAAGGACCTGTTTGTGTGTGCTGAGGAGTGTAGAGAAGATTTGGGATAGGTGTTCCAGGTTGAAACTGGCGGGCGAACTTCTTCTATCAATTCCTCCGGGATCTCATTGATGAATGTTGAGGGTACACCGTAAAGTGTATTACCGTAGAGCTGTCTTTGCTCAGCATAGCTTAAAGTCAGCTGTTTCCTCGCACGAGTAATCGCTACATAGCAAAGCCTGCGTTCCTCTTCCATTCTACCTTCTTCATTGACTGCATTTTGGTGTGGAAAAAGACCAACTTCCATACCAGTGATAAATACTTGCTGGAACTCAAGCCCTTTGGCAGAGTGCATGGTCATCATTTGCACACAATCTTCACCAGCATCTCCCTGGCTCTCACCTGCTTCCAGAGCTGCGTTGGATAGAAAGGCACTGAGAGTATCCAGGTTGGCGTGTTCTTCTTCAGGTTGGTAATTAAAGCCTTGTGCTGCTGAAATTAGTTCTTTTAGATTTTCTTCGCGATTTTTACCTTTTTCTTCACCTTCCTTTTTGATGAAATATTCTTTGAGTCTCGAAAGCTCTATGACCTTTTTAACCTGTTCATGCAGCTCCAGATCCGTTGCAATTTCGGTCATATTCTCGATAAGTCGTATAAACCCATGAACCGCCGTGGCTGCACGTGATGTAAGTGTTTTTGCCTGCACTAGTGCAACAGCAGATTGCCATAAACTCAAATTGTGTTCATTGGCATGGTCTCTTATTATGCTGACGGTTTTATCGCCGATGCCACGTGTGGGCTGGTTAATGACTCTCTCAAAAGAGGGGTCATCATCGCGGTTGCTCGTCAGGCGTAGATACGCAAGTGCATCTTTAATTTCTGCTCGTTCAAAAAAACGTTGTCCACCATAGACCCGATAGGGGATACCCTGTTCAATAAATGTGGATTCAAACACACGGGATTGCGCATTGGAACGATACAGAATGGCAATATCTTCGCGTTTGCCGCCCTCTTCAACCCATTTGTAAATTTGCCCGGCAATATATTGTGCTTCATCAAGTTCATTATAGGCGGCAAACAGCTTGATTGGTTCGCCTTCATCACCCTCTGTCCAAAGGTTTTTACCCAGGCGGTTTTCATTGTACGTGATTAATTCATTCGCAGCCCGCAATATTGTGCCAGTAGAACGGTAGTTTTGCTCCAGGCGGATAATTTGTGCCTGTGAATAATCATTACTGAAGTTCTGTATATTCTCAATTTTTGCACCGCGCCAGCCATAGATAGATTGATCATCGTCGCCTACTGCAAAGACCGGGTTCTTACCGCCTGAAAGGAGTTGCAGCCAGGCATATTGAAGTTCATTGGTATCCTGAAATTCATCCACAAGGATATGGCGAAAGCGCTGCTGGTAATGCTGCTGTAATTCAGAGTTGTCGCGTATCAGTTCAAGCGAGCGCAAGAGTAATTCAGCAAAATCAACAACACCAGACTGTTTGCATAGCTGTTCATAGGCACTATAAATACGAATCATCTGGTTGTAATTTATGTCGCCATTATCCTGCATATACTGTGGGCGCACACCTTCATCTTTCCTGGCATTAATGAACCATTGTGACTGTCTGGGAGGCCACAGCTTGTCATCAAGATCAAGTGAACGTTGGGCACGTTTAACAAGCCGTAGTTGGTCATCCGAATCAAGAATCTGAAAGTTCTGTGGAAGTCCTGCTTCTTGCCAATGGCGACGCAAAAGGCGATGCGCAAGCCCATGAAAAGTACCTACCCACATACCGCCAACAGGTGCACCTAAAAGGCTTTCGATACGTCCACGCATTTCACTGGCTGCCTTGTTGGTAAAAGTAACAGCGAGTATGCTGAAAGGAGCTACTCTTTCTACCTCAATCAACCAGGCAATGCGGTGAACTAATACTCGGGTTTTACCGCTGCCAGCTCCAGCAAGTACCAGAACAGGCAAGGGGGGCATGGAGACTGCATCCCGCTGGGGCTTGTTCAGTTCATCAAGAATATACGAAACATCCATATTAATAGTCCGGTTGTGCTACGGTAGATTGATTGGTATAAGTTTCTGGACTGGAGCTAGAAAAATGTGCAATCATGTGCCGCATTGTAACAAACGGGCATACAAAATAATGTATAAACTCATACTACTTGTCAGAGAATTGCGGCAGAAAGGAGCATTTAAAGTCAGCACTCGTCTCTTGTTGCTGTTTCTACTTGTGTTGGGTTTATGGGGGGCTACTACGCCATTGGATCACACGCCAATTTCTCGATTTAATGATAAGTTCATACATATGACGGTGTTTGCCGGTTTTGCATTCCTGATGGATCTGGCAACTGCACGGAAACCTTTCTGGTTGTGGAAAGGCTTACCACTGTTGATGTATGGTGTTGTTATTGAGGTCCTGCAGAACTTTACAGCTTACCGTAGCTTCGAGTTGGCCGACATTGCAGCTGACGCTTTTGGAATAACCCTGTATTATATGTTGAAATTTTCATTGCGTTGGCTTGCTGTAGGTGAGCTTAAAACTTAGCCAGGGTAATTGTTTTAGATTTTACTAATATATGTGGCTACTTCTGCTTGTGGCAGGCATGCGAGAATGCTAGAATCCACAGCTCATTAAACGCTGAATAGCTGATAATATTTCAAACTTGCTGATGTCTGACTCAGAGTCTGGTTGGTACGAACCAGGAGCTAAGCTAAGCACAACGACGAAAAGTATAAACTGTACAAGAGAAGCACAGAAAAGCATCAATAATGCGAAGTTTACTGATCATACAGTTAGCACTGGTTCTGCTTGCAGCAGCTGGTTTTGTTTATTATATGGGGCAAACGACAGTATTTGCTTCTTTTTTCGGAGGAGCGGTAGCAATAGCCAATACATTATTGTTGTCCTGGCGTTTAGATAGTGCAGCTGAAATGGCGAATGATAATCCTGATGGCGGCGTACTGACACTGTACCTGGGGGTTGTACAAAGATTTATATTCGTACTGGTTATGTTCGGAATAGGTATGGGAGCGCTAAAGTTCAGCCCTCCTGCCATGTTGGGAACCTTTGCACTGGCACAATTGGCTTACATGATATATGGGTCGAAGCGGGCAAAATAGCCATAGGCGTTAATTTATCTTACGTGTGTCTCAATAAGAATAAGCAATTAAAGAGTCCACAAATCCTGGCTACGAGATAGTCCAGCATTAAAGATCGTAATGCTAACTTAGAGAATTATAGCGATAAATCAGATTGTTGTATGACAGCTATCTGATTATTAGCAAAATGTAACTACTCAGCATAAGCGCGGAGTTTATTAAGTATAAATGAGCACTTTCAAAGCTGCCGCGTCCTGCTCTGGTATCTCACCTACATCTGTGTAGGCGATGCAGAAACCGGGCAACATGAGTGCAAGCTAGTAGTTCAGCAAAAGAATTTTAATTTTAGATAGGTAGGTTTATTGTGAGCGAAAGTAATGCGCCAGCAATTTCAAACCCGGTCGAGTACATTCAGCATCATTTAACCAATGCAAGCCTTGGTGGACATCCCAAAGCACTGGTTGATTTTGACGTATTCTTTATTGATACGTTTCTGGTGACTGTCATTCTGGCCGGTTTGGTTGCTTTTGTTGCCTGGAGAATAGGTAAAAATCTTGACCCCGACAAGCCGACTGGTATGCAAAATGTACTGGAAACGGTTGTCGAATTTGTTAATCAGCAAGTAAAGGACATTTTTCCCAATGCTGACCGCCTGATTGGCCCATTAGCCATTACCATCTTTGTCATCGTTTTTCTGATGAACTTGATGGATATTATCCCTGTTGACCTGCTGCCTGGTCTGGTGACTGGGGTAGCTAGTGCATTTGGTGCCGATCCTCATCATGTCTTTGCCAAGTTTGTTCCAACCACCAATCTGGATACAACATTCGCTCTGGCACTAATCGTTTTTGCATTGATTATTTTCTATAACATCAAAAGCAAGGGATTTGTTGGATACATGAAGATGTTTCTGTTTCACCCCTTCGGCAAGTTCCTGATTCCCGTGAACATTATTATGACAGCGATTGAGGAAATTGCGAAACCCATCAGTCTCGGTCTTCGACTCTTCGGAAATATGTTTGCAGGTGAGTTACTCTTTCTGTTGATTGCCTTGCTTGGTTTTGCCTGGGCAATGCCGGGACAGGTGGTTCTGGGAGTGCTCTGGTCAATATTCCACTTGCTGGTTATTCCGCTACAGGCATTTATCTTTATGTTATTGACTGTTGTGTATCTGAGTCTGGCAAGCCAGGGTGTAGACGAACATTAATAATTAGGGGATGGTTGCGTAATTAAGTATCGCAAATCCATGCTAGTCAAAAGTTTCATTTTTATTTTTTAATTTTATCTTTTTAGGAGATTAACTATGGATGCTTCAATGGTATCTGAAATCATGTCATCAACTGCTATTGGCGTAGGCATTATTCTTGCTGCTGCCGGACTTGGCTCTGCTCTTGGCTGGGGCATGATCTGTTCGAAGTTTATCGAAGGTATTGCCCGTCAGCCCGAGATGCGTGCACAACTGACCGGTCAAATGCTGTTTACGGGTGGTTTGATGGAAGCATTCCCAATGATCGTATTGGGTATTTCAATGTGGTTCATCTTTGCTAACCCGTTTATTGGTGCTGCCAAGTCTGCAATGGGTGGATAATTGATTCCGACTATTATTCGTAGTGTGAAATAACATTCGGAGGAAATTATGAATATCACCGCAACTTTATTCGGACAAGTGATCGTTTTCACGCTCCTGATATTGTTCATCAAGCGTTTCCTGTGGGAACCTATTCTGAATACCATGGAAGATCGCAAGGCACGTATTGCCGAAGGTCTTGCTGCATCAGAAAAAGGTGCTGAGGATGCGCGTCTGGCAGAAGAGCGAGCCGTTGAGATTTTACGTGATGCCAAGAATCAGGCAGCTGAAATAGTGGCACAGGGTAAAGCTCGCGAAGCTCAAATTGTTGAAGAAGCCAAAGACAAGGCGATTGAAGAAGCCAATCGCATTAAGGCGGCGACTGAAGCGGAACTAGAACAAGAAGTCATTCGTGCTAAAGATAGCCTGCGCACCCAGGTATCAGAATTAGCCGTTGCCGGAGCGAGTAAAATCCTCGGCAAGGAAATTGACGCCAAGACGCATAAAAGTGTCCTGGATGAACTTGTTGCAAAGATCTAGAGGTTGTTGATTAGATGTCAGAATTAACAACCACCGCCCGTCCCTATGCACGTGCTCTGTTTGAGCTGGCAAGCGATGCGAATGCGCTGACTGAATGGTCAGAGACACTCGCATTTCTAGGTGCGCTCGTTAGCAATGATGAGGTACGTGCGTTGCTCAATAACCCGGCTATGACCAAGCAAACCGCAGCGGACGCTGTGATCAAGCTAAGTGATGGCAAGCTGGATGACAAGGCAGAAAACCTTGTAAAGCAACTGGCGGAATACGGTCGTTTGGAAGTCCTTCCTGAAATAAGTAGCTTGTTTGAAGCTATGAAAGACGAAGCGGAGAGTGTCGTTGAAGCAGTAGTGACATCAGCTCAGGAATTGAGTGATGAAGAAAAAGATGCCATTGCAACAGCTTTGAAAAAACGCTTGGGTCGTGAAGTCAAAATCACCCCGGAGATTGATGAATCAATTTTGGGTGGTGCCATTATTCGGGCAGGTGACTTGGTAATAGATGGTTCGATACAGGGCAGGTTGAAAAATATTCAGCATGCACTGGTCGGCTAAGAGGATTAATTAAATGCAGTTAAATCCAACTGAAATTAGTGAAATAATCAAGAAGCGAATTGAAAGCTTCGATGTAGAAGCAGAAGCACGTACTGAAGGTACGCTGGTTTCTGTGGGTGACGGTATTGTACGTATCCACGGTTTGGGCGATGTCATGTCAGGTGAGATGATCGAGTTCTCAAACGGGGCATTCGGACTGGCACTGAACCTTGAACGTGACTCTGTAGGTGCCGTTGTACTGGGCGATTACAAGAGCCTGAAAGAAGGTGATACTGCCAAGTGTACCGGACGTATTCTGGAAACACCTGTTGGACCTGGTTTGCTGGGACGTGTCGTTGATTCACTGGGTCAGCCTATTGATGGTAAAGGTCCCGTTGAGAATGACGGCTTTGCTCCACTTGAGCGTCAGGCACCGGGCGTTATTGAACGCCAATCGGTGGATGAGCCTATGGAAACAGGTATCAAGGCACTGGACTCCATGGTTCCTGTAGGTCGCGGACAGCGGGAGTTGATCATTGGTGACCGCCAGACTGGTAAGACCGCTGTTGGTATCGACGCGATCATTAACCAGAAAGGCAAAGACGTACAGTGTATTTATGTAGCTGTTGGTCAGAAAGCTTCTTCCGTGGCAGGCGTGGTACGCAAGCTGGAAGAACACGGCGCCATGGACTATACCATCGTGGTTGCCGCAAATGCATCAGATCCTGCTTCCATGCAGTTCCTGGCGCCTTATGCGGGTTGTGCCATGGGTGAGTACTTCCGTGATCGTGGTCAGGATGCCTTAATTATTTATGATGACCTGACCAAGCAAGCATGGGCCTATCGTCAGGTGTCACTGTTACTGCGTCGTCCTCCTGGACGTGAAGCATATCCTGGTGATGTCTTCTTCCTGCACTCGCGTTTACTGGAGCGTGCTGCTCGTGTTAATGCTGATTTTGTTGAGAAAATGACTAACGGTGAAGTCAAGGGAAAAACAGGTTCCCTGACAGCCTATCCAATTATCGAGACTCAGGAAGGTGACGTATCTGCCTTCGTACCTACCAACGTAATTTCGATTACAGACGGGCAGATATTCCTCGATACTGACCTGTTTAACTCAGGTACCCGACCAGCGATTGATGCAGGTCTGTCGGTATCTCGTGTGGGTGGTTCAGCACAAACCAAGATCATCAAGAAGCTCGGTGGTGGTATTCGTCTTGACCTGGCGCAATATCGTGAACTGGCAGCATTCTCGCAGTTTGCATCTGATCTGGATGAGGCAACTCGTGCTCAGTTAGAGCGTGGTGAGCGTGTTACACAGCTTATGAAACAGCCGCAGTATTCACCTCTGAAAACAGCTGAACTGGCATTCTCATTGTTCTCGGCTAACGAAGGCTATCTGGATGATATCCCAGTCAACAAAATCAATGATTTTGAAGCTGCCATGTTGAGCTATGTGCGCAGTGAAAAGGCTGACCTGCTGGATAGTATCAACGAGTCAGGTGACTATAACGATGATATCGCCAGTCAAATGCGTGCCGCTCTGGATGATTTCAAAGCGAATCATAGCTGGTAACCGTTGACTTGAGAGGTAAGCCCCGTGGGTCTTAAAGAAATACGCACACAGATCAAGAGTATCCAAAGCACGAAAAAGATTACCAAAGCCATGGAAATGGTGGCGGCATCGAAAATGCGTCGCGCAGCGGAACGTATGCAGGCTTCCAGGCCTTACGCACAGAAAATGCGTGAGGTAGTCAGTCATATGGCAAAGGGACATCTGGAGTACAAACATCCCTATACGCTGGAGCGCGAAGACGTTAAACGTGTTGGCTATATCATTATTTCAACTGACCGTGGTTTATGTGGCGGTTTAAACACCAATCTGTTCAAAAAGGCCTTTCAGGAAATAGCTGACTGGAAAGAGCAGGGGGTGGAAGTGGATATCGCCGTCTACGGTGGCAAAGCACTGAACGCATTCAAGCGTTATGGTGTAGTTGCCGAGGCGACAGGTTTGGGCGACCGACCTGAGCTGGCGGATATGATTGGCCCTATCAAGGTAATGCTGGATGCTTATGATGAAGGCAAAATTGACCGTCTGATTATGGTCGAGAACGAATTCATTAATAACATGACGCAGAAGCCACGTTCGACGCAGCTTGTCCCTATCGTTTCAGAAGAGCTGGAAGAGCTGGATTATCACTGGGACTACCTTTATGAGCCAGACTCAAAGGAAGTCATTGATGCCCTTATGCAGCGCTACATTGAGTCCCTGATCTATCAGGGTGTTGTCGAAAACGTAGCCTGTGAAATGTCATCCCGCATGATTGCCATGAAAAGTGCTACTGACAATGCTGGCAGCATGATTGACAAGCTACAGCTGGTTTACAACAAGGCGCGTCAGGCAGCGATTACACAAGAGATATCCGAGATAGTGGCAGGCGCAGCAGCGGTTGAATAAAGATTTAAATTTATCAGGAGAGTACTACATATGAGTACTGGAAATATTGTACAAGTCATTGGGCCAGTTGTAGACGTGGAGTTTCCGCGTGACGCAGTGCCTACTATTTATGACGCACTGATTGTTGGAGAACACAATAATCTCACACTTGAAGTGCAAACCCAGCTAGGTGATGGCGTGGTTCGAGCCATTGCCATGGGGACAGCAGAAGGTCTCAAGCGGGGTATGGAAGTGGAAAACACTGGCGAGCCTATCAAGGTGCCTGTAGGTAAGGCAACGCTTGGTCGTATTATGAATGTGCTTGGAGAAGCAATTGATAATGCAGGTGATCTGGATGCAGAAGAAACCATGCCGATCCATCGTGCGCCACCAACCTATCAGGAGCAGGCAACATCAACAGAAATTCTGGAAACAGGTATCAAGGTAATCGACCTGATCATGCCTATCGCCAAGGGTGGTAAAATTGGTCTGTTCGGTGGTGCGGGTGTTGGCAAAACCGTTACCCTGATGGAGCTAATCAACAACATCGCAAAGGCACACTCCGGTCTGTCCGTATTCGCGGGTGTAGGAGAGCGTACTCGTGAGGGTAACGACTTCTACTATGAGATGGAAGAAGGCGGCGTACTGGACAAGGTAGCCCTGGTTTATGGTCAGATGAATGAGCCACCAGGAAACAGACTGCGTGTTGCCCTGACTGGCTTGACCATGGCGGAATACTTCCGTGATGAAGGTCGTGACGTACTGATGTTTATTGACAACATCTACCGTTACACACTAGCAGGTACAGAGGTATCAGCCCTGTTGGGTCGTATGCCATCTGCGGTAGGTTATCAGCCTACACTGGCCGAAGAAATGGGTGCTTTGCAGGAACGTATTACCTCAACTAAAACGGGTTCAATCACATCATTCCAGGCGGTCTATGTACCAGCCGATGACCTGACTGACCCCTCACCAGCAACCACATTTGCCCATCTGGATGCAACTTTGGTACTGTCACGTAACATTGCTGAGTTAGGTATCTATCCTGCGGTTGACCCTCTGGACTCAACCTCGCGCCAGCTTGACCCATTAATCATTGGCGATGATCACTACAACACAGCACGTGAAGTGCAGGGTGTACTGCAACGCTATAAAGAACTGCAAGACATTATTGCTATTCTGGGCATGGATGAGTTATCTGACGAAGACAAGCAACTGGTTGGGCGCGCACGTCGTATTCAACGCTTCCTGTCACAGCCATTCCATGTGGCAGAAGTATTTACTGGAGCACCTGGTAAGTATGTCACACTTGCAGAAACGCTATCTGGCTTTAAGGCGATCCTCGCGGGTGAGCATGATGACATGCCAGAGCAGGCGTTCTATATGGTCGGTGGTCTTGACGAAGCGATAGAAAAAGCAACAGCTCAAGCCTAAAAACCCAGGTTAAACCAGGAGAAAAAAATGGCTATGACAATGCATCTAAACGTAGTAAGTGCAGAAGAAGAACTCTTCTCCGGAACGGTAGAAGAAGTCTTCGCACCGGGAACCATGGGTGATCTGGGTATCATCCCCCGGCACGCGCAACTCGTTACCACGTTAAAACCAGGCGAGCTACGCTACGTCGCAGACGGTCATATGGCAGCTCTGTTTGTATCAGGCGGCATTATGGAGGTACAGCCTCATGTCGTTACGGTGCTTGCAGATACCGCCATAAGAGCTGATGATCTGGATGAAAAAGCCGCTACAGAGGCAAAGGAAAGAGCAGAAGCAGCGCTGGAAGGAAAAGATCCTGAAGATCTTGACTACGAAGCGTTACAAGCTGAGCTTGAAGCAGCCAAGGCGCAGATCCAGATGATACACAACATAGGAAAGACACTGGGAAGACACTAAACAAAGTTTATTTCTGATGTTTTGTCTGAGGGCAGCCAATTGGCTGCCCTTTTGTTTTACAATGTATTACTGTTTAGCAGAGTGTTGATATACCAAGGTCGCCCATGAGTAACAAAAATGACAAATCCATTTGGGAACAACGTTATCAAGAAGGCACAACAGGCTGGGATCGTGGCAAGGCAAGCCCAAATTTATCTACCTGGCTGGAGCAGGGCGACCTGCAACCCTGCCGGATACTCATCCCCGGTTGTGGCAATGGCTATGAAATACTGGAACTGGCAAGCCGTGGATTCGAAGTCGTTGCAGTAGATATTGCAGCTTCTCCCATTCGCAATGCAAAAAAGATGCTCCAGGCAAACCACCTGCAAGCTGAACTCATAGAAAGTGACCTGTTTGCCCTGGATTTTCGCAATACCCCTTTTGATGCAATTTACGAGCAAACATGCCTTTGTGCACTTGAGCCCACAGACTGGCAGGCTTACGAACAGTGGCTCTATGACTCATTGAAAGAAAAAGGAAAACTTTACGCACATTTTCTGCAGAATGGCAGAGAAGGCGGGCCTCCTTATCATTGCGATATGACAGCCATGAAAGACCTATTCGACAAAACCCGCTGGACATGGGAAAAGGCACTCAAACCAACCCCCATGAGTACATTAACCAATGCACAGGAAAGCCCCTTTTTGCTAATAAGACAATAACCGTATAAAAAGCTATGTCTCACTTCAAAGCCCCAGGCAACCCGCAGCCACCGCAGGCTGAAAAACACCCACACCAACAGGAACATCATGGTTTCAAGACCATAGACAACTACCACTGGCTACGCGCAGACAACTGGCAACAAGCCATGCGTGAACCAGATAAACTGCCCACAGCCATCAAAAACTACCTGCAAGCAGAAAATGACTATTTCAAAGCCTGCATGAAAGATACCGAAACGCTACAAAAACAGCTTATTGCAGAAATGCGCGCCCGCATCAAGGAAGACGACACCAGCGTACCAGAAAAACACGGCGACTATGCCTACCAAACCCGCTATACAGAAGGTGCAGAGCACCCCGTTTATATCCGCACAGCCAGAGAAGCAGGCGATGATGCAGACGAAGAAGTCTTACTGGATGTCAATGAAGAAGCACAACACGAAGACTATTTCGAACTGGGGCAAGTTACCGTAAGCCCACAACATAACATGCTGGCATGGAGTTCTGACACCAATGGCGCAGAATATTTCACTCTGAAAATACGCGACCTCGACACGGGGGATGACCTGCCATACGTCATCAACGATGTCGGCTCAGTGGCATGGATCAACGAATCCAGCTTGCTGTATACCAAAGTGGACAAGCACCACCGACCCAATAAAGTCTATCGTCACCAACTGGCAAACGATGCTGAAGATGAACTCATCATGGAAGAAACGGACACCCGTTTTTATATGGCAGTCGGCCGCTTACTAAGCGGAGAATATGTCGCCATCCGGATAGCCATGAATGATCAGAATGAAACCTGGGTACTGCCAACCCAGCAGCCCGATGCGACACCACAACTGATACAAGCCCGCCAGGAAGGACTGGAATACGATATCGAGCAACAAGGCGAGCAATTTATCATACTTACCAACGCCGATGGTGCTGAAGACTTTAAAATCGTCACCGCACCCGTAGCAGCCCCACAAAAAGCCAACTGGAAAGACATAGTCCCACATCAACAAGGGCGGATGATTATCGACCTCGAAGTGTATCAGGACTGGCTCATCTGGATGGAAAGAGAAAATGCCCTGCCAGCCATAAAAATCCGTCATATCAACGACAAACCCGGCAATGAAAAAAGCATCCAGTTTACCGAAGAAGCCTACTCACTGGGCATCCATCCCTCACGGGAATACCACAGCAACAGCCTGCGTTTCAGCTACTCATCACCAACCACCCCAACCCAGATTTATGACTACGATCTGCAAAATGACCAGCGCGAATTACGCAAGCAAACCGAAATACCATCTGGTCATAACCCACACGACTACATAACACGACGACTAACCGCCATCAGCCACGATGGTGCAGAAGTCCCCATAACCATATTGTACCACCAGTCAACCCCAATAGACGGCACAGCACCCTGCCTGCTCTACGGCTACGGCTCCTATGGCTCATCCATCCCTGCCGCATTCTCCAGCAACCGACTATCACTGGTAGACCGAGGCTTTATCTACGCCATCGCGCACGTCAGAGGCGGACAGGAAAAAGGTCGGGCCTGGTATGAAGCAGCCAAAAAAGCAGGCAAACCCAATACCTTCAACGACTTTATCGCCGTAGCAGAACACCTCATACAAAACAACTACACACAGCCAGACAAAATAGTCTGCCAAGGTGGTTCAGCCGGAGGTCTACTCATTGGCGCAGTCATAAACATGCGCCCAGACCTGTTCGCTGGAGCCATTGCCGATGTCCCCTTTGTAGACATGCTCAACACAATACTCGATGACAGCCTGCCACTCACCCCCGGGGAATGGTCACAATGGGGCAACCCGATCGAAAGCAAACAAGCCTATGAATGGATCGCCAGCTACTCACCCTACGACAACGTCAGCGCACAGGCATACCCCGCCATACTGGTCACCGCAGGCGTATCCGACCCCAGAGTCACCTACTGGGAACCCGCCAAATGGGTCGCCAAACTGCGTGAACTAAAAACAGATGACAACATACTACTACTAAAAACCAACATGACCTCAGGGCACTTCGGCACCTCAGGACGATTCGCCATGCTGGAAGATGTCGCAGAAGCATATACTTTTGCCCTGCACGCAACAGACAACCAACCCAAAGGAGAAAGCGAGTAGGTCGGGTAAGGAACGCCACCCGACAAAAAAACAAAATGCCACAGAAACTAATCACCAACTAACCCAAACACAACGGAACCAACCATGACACAACAACCAGAAACCATCGCCAAACAATGGCTGGAAGCATCCGCCCAAACAGCAACCAGCAAACAATTTGAAGAACACTTCAACCTGATCTCAAAACGGGTACAGGTAAAAGGCGTACCAGGATTCGAAAGCATCAGCTACAACGACTGGGCACGACAATGCGAGCAAGAATTCAAGGAAAATGTACTCGAGCGAGTCAGCTATGAAGGCTTACTCATCACCGCTTACAATGACAAACAAATCATGTTCAAAACACTAGAATCCGTATTCGCCACAGACGGCACCAAAAAAACACATGGCGTAGAAATAGTACTGGAAAAAGAACAGGACGGCGTATGGCGAGTCATCCAGGAGCGCATCATGCCCGACGATGAAAGCCGACATGCAGGGCTACTATAAAAAGAGAAGAAGGGGTATGATAAATCTACATAAAAAACAACTTATTAGGAGGGATTCTCACTCCATCCGTCCCCTGTTTCAGAATATTCGCATAGATCTCAGTCGTCTTAACATCCGCATGCCCTAACTGCTACTGAGCCGTACGGATATCCCCCCCCGCTGTGCGGATCCATCGACAGCTGATGTGACCTGAAATGTTATTTAGGGCACTTATGATGGTTAGCTGCCTTCTTTTTTGTGAAAAATTTGGGCAACTATTCGAATAGGGCTCGGTATCTAGGAGGCTGTCCGAGAGCTAAGTTTTTCAAAATTTCAATCAATATATAGTAGTTTAAGTTATCAAAAGAGCGCTATATGTTGTTTATTTGTTTTTAAAAGCTAGTCATCAGACAGCCTCCTAGATAAGGAGTCAGGATTGGAGTTTCCTTTTTAGCTACAAGTTTGAAAAGGTAGAATCATTCAAGTGACTTCTTAAAGAAGTCTGGGCAAATCAGCATGACGACTAAAATATAACCAATATTATTTTTGGGCTAAACAGACCAAAAATAACTTGATTCTGGTTCTTTTTGGGTTTACTATCCCAAAAAATGAAAACGTCGCTTTCAAATGCTATCTACTCTGTACTAAAGCCGCTTATCTCACTGATGAGTCGGGAGTGTATTGCTTTTGGTGATTTTTCCAGTTTGGCAAAACAAGCGTTTATTCATGTGACAGAGCAGGAGTTACTAGCTTCGGGGCAAAAAGCAACGACTTCTCGTATCGCCATTATTACAGGGCTGACGCGCAAGGAAGTAGCAGCACTACGCAAGCAAAAGGTCCCACAACAGGAACAGGATTTCCATCAGAACCGTGCCGTCCGGGTGATTAGTGGCTGGATGGGAGATGATGATTTTCGGGATACCCGGGGGGAGCCTAAACCACTCGTCCTGCAAGGTAAAACTGATAGCTTTGAGGCATTGGTTGCCCGGCATAGCGGGGATATTCCCTATCGGGCCATGATCAATGAGCTAATACGCATTGGTGCCGCAGAGTTGCTGGAAGATGGCAGGGTTGCACTGGTACGGGCGGTTTATATTCCGTCTGGTACCGAGTCAGGAAAGTATGACTTGCTGGGCGAGGATGTTGCATTGTTAATTGAGACGATTAAACACAATATCCAGCACCCGGATGACCCGCGCTACCAGCGCAAGGTTTGTTACGACAAGGTTCCCCGGAAATATGTCGAGGCATTCAAAACGTTTGCCAACAGGGAAAACCAGGCGCTGATTATGAAGCTGAATGCCTGGCTGGCAGCACATGATATGGACAAGCAGTCAGATATTGAGGGTGAGCATCCCACCCGGCTGGGTGTGGGCGTGTACTATTTTGAAGGTAGCCGCAAGATGGATGAAACGGATAACGGATAAGGAAACATGAAGAAATACCTGAACAAGCAAATCATTCTGGTTGCGGCTGCACTACAGCTTATTGTGTTGCTGCTTACTGTACTGCTGCTGTTATCCGCCTGTAACAATTCCAGTGTTACCGTGGCTAATGGGGGTGTTACTGGAACAGGCATCACTATGGGGCGTATTACCAATTTTGGCAGCGTATTCGTGAACGGTGTGCGTTTTGATGTGGATGGTGCCGAGTTTTTGCGGAACGATCAGCCCGCCACACAGGGACAAGCTGATTTTAGTGTGGGTGAGTTTGTTGTCATTAAAGGCAGTATCGGAGCGGATAGCAGTGAAGGTGTTGCCATACAGGTGGCTTATAGCGATGCACTGAATGGTGAGATCACACGCGCCAGTACCGATGGACAGTCCCTGGAAGTATTAGGGCAACTGGTACATACCGATGCCCTAACCGTGTTTCATGGCTTTACGGATCTCACGGAGCTGGATGCCGGGAATCTGCTTGAAGTATCAGGGGTATTGGGCACTAATGGACATATTGTCGCCACGCTGATCAAAAAGGGAGCGTTACAGTTTGATTCAGGCGTGTCACGTAACCGTCTGCGTGGGCGTATTGCCAATATTGATACAGACCAGCAACAGTTTGAGCTGGGTGGCTTGCTTATCGACTATGCGAGTGCGGATCTGCTGAATTATGAAGGCCATGAAATTCATAATGACCAGTATATTGAGGTTGCTAGTGATACGGCTGTTACAAACTACCAACTCACCGCCTCTACAGTCAAATTCATTAACGAAACACATGATTTATCAGATCATCACTCTGCTAATATTGAAGGGTTGGTTAACCAATTTACCTCAATCAGTAATTTTCAGGTCAATGGCTTGCTAGTGACCACGACACCCTCAACACGCTATCAAAATGGTAACGTCAACCGTATTACGGAAAATGCCTATCTCAGGCTGACTGGCACCATCCATGAATCGGGGGTGCTGGTTGCGGACAGGATCACTTTCCAAGTCCCGCAGAATGTGATTGAGCAAGAAGGTATGGTGCAATCGGTTGATCTGGAGAACAGCGAAGTTCGCATTTTAAACCGTACGATTGTGGTTAATACATCCACACTGATGATTGATGAAAACAACCATAGTGCACTACCCTTTACTCTGGCTGACTTGCACTCCGGAGATAGGATAAAGGTCAGCGGTATTGCCCTGAACGACGGCAAACTACTGGCTTATCGACTGGAGAAAAAAGTTTTGCACCATAACTGACTTCAATACAGGGCGTAGATTTAGGGGCTTTAGGGGCTGAAGTGACCCGATGCGGCAACATCGGGTCAGCAAACTGCTTACCGGACAGGTAAACAACTTGGCATGTGCAGTATAACACTTTTTCAATCCTTTAAATGAGATCATTAACCGGCGTTATAACAGGAGGTACACATACAGACACAGATCAGATACAGATAATTATACATGAACAGGGTACACACCCGAATAGAAAACCCCGGTGCGGCAACATCGGGCAGATAAACAATTTGGTAATTTTTAGGAAACAAATCATGACATTGAATACATTACTCAAGTCTCTGACGCTGGCAGGGATATTGGCAACACTGACCGCTTGTGGCGGTTCATCCAGCAATACATCGACACCCACCGGGAAGCTAACCACCTTTTACGGTGATATCACAAACCAGCGTATTGTTGGTATTGATGTGGAAAGCATGACACTGACCAGTGACACCCCCACGAATGGCCTAAAGCCATATACAGTAGGCCGGGCAGATGGTCGCAATGGTACGCTTAACAAGCTATACGGGGTGACTCGCAATTCACCCTGGCTGGAAATCATTGATATGACCACGCGCGAAATTACTGGCACTATCCAACTGCAACATACACCGCGTTCCTGCGCCTATAATGAAATTCTGGGGTTGCAACTGGTGAGTGGTGTGGATAAACCCATGGCTTCCCTGATTGATCCACAAACTGATGAAGTGGTTGCCACAGTGGGTAGAAACACACTGGTTACACCGACAGATTTCGGTGGTTCTAATGCAACCGGACACCCTGTCTGGCTGACCGCTGATATCTTCGCCATACTGGATCGGGAAGTTCGCAAGATAGATTTGTACAGGGTATCTCAGGTTAATGGTGTCTGGGAGGCTAACTTCCTCAGTTCACTGGATACGCCAACCTCTGCTCATCACTTTATTGGTAAAGGCTTTGATGGTATGGATACCGGTATTTCACTGACAGACACGCCAACAGATACATTCTATGTGGTAGCAGAAGGCTCCCCTGCCGACAATATTCCGCCTGCTATTCTGGAGTTAAAACTGGCCAATGATCAACTGACCATCAACCGTTCTGTCAGTTTTGATCATGCTGCTACCCAGGCAGCTCACGATGATCCTAATTTTGATCCAGCCGCAGAAACAGATGTAGCGACAGGTGGGCATCATGCCACCCTTCATCCCAATGGCAGGGACATATATGTAGGATCCAGAATAGGTGAAATGTTAATTGTAAATACCCAAACCATGCAAATTGCCCATGCCATACCAACAGGGGAAGGTAGTGGCCATACAACCTTTGTGCCGCAACGTAATCTGGCGATTGTTACTAATCATAATGCACCGTTTATTTCGGTTATTAACACGACAACAGGGCACAAGATTAAAGATATAACTATCAGTGGTCCTTCCATGAATAATGTCATCATGCAATCACATACCAGTTTCACCGATGCCAATGGTGACTTCTTTTATGCCTTTGCTTCAAACAATGGCATCTTTTACGAGGTGGATCTGTCGACGTTGAGTGTATCTCGTACTCTGGATACGGGAGGTACTCCGGTACAGGGCTGCTTTACTTACTTGCAATAAGAAGAAGCTAGGGCTGGAACCCTGTCAGCGTATTTGACAGGGTTTCAGGTATAAGCCACCGGTAAAGATTGGCGGGTTTATTTTATATGTTACATAAAATCGTACTTACACTGCTTCTACTTAACATTTTGCTTTTTCCTGTAGCGAGCCTGAGCCAGCTCCAGTCCTCAGAGGGGCAGGAAGCCGAGAATGGTATCACTATTGCACTACATACCCATGTGGTGAGTTCAGATGATGAGTGTTGTGTACTCCAGTGTGTGAACTGTTCTTGTACCTGTACGCAACTGGTTCTCACTCTGGATTTTTTTATTCCTGTTATAGCCGCCCTTCAAAACAAGGGCTTTTATCAGAAAAAACAGGCTGCTTTTGTCAGTCTTAATCACCTCCCCGAAGTACCGCCTCCTCTCATCTAATCATCCTTCTATTTCCGCATTTTGATTGGTCAGTGCCCTATGGGTAAATAGGTAGATAGATTTCACAAGGTGTTATCTGCACTGCGCGCAAATCAATTCTTAATATTCTTCCGGGACAGGGCAACCCCCCCGGATAAAGGATGAGATCAATATGGAGCAAATTACAACCAAAGACCCAGGCGTTTTTTTATCTACGATGCACGTTAAGGCATTGGCTTACGTGACTGTCCGGCTCAAGGATACCGAGTTAGCTCAGGATATAGTGCAAGATACAATGATAGGTTTTGTCCGCTCAGCACATCACTATGAGAACCGTGCATGGAGGAACCTGTTTTACAAAATTCTGAAACGCAGGATCATTGACTACGTAAGAAAGGAGCAATGGAGAAAACAGTTACGAGCAGCGTGGATGCCTCCTGACGCTACCGGGTTGGAAGGAGAGTCTGATGAAGGTGAGAGCCACTCCTGTAATCCAGACAGTACCGGGAAAAGTATTTCGTATGATACTGCTCAGTCTTATTTGAATGTCATTGAAATGATAGAGCAACTCGACGTTATTTTGTTAGCACTGCCTGAACGACAGCAAGAGGCTTATGAGCTTCGTAACTTGCAAGGTTATTCAATAAAAGAAGTCGCCAGGATGATGAGTTGTTCAGAAAGTAGTGTAAAGTCACTTACCTATAGGGCATTGAAAGCTCTGCGGAAGCAGTTGGGCTGTCCATAACATACAAAGAAGCCTAAAAGTGCCGTGTTGGCCTTCCTTCGTCAGTATCAATTAGCTTTGTAGAGAACGTTAGAATGCCATCTTAACCTTTAAGGTGGTGGGTATGTAATGGTCAGGTTACGTCCTATTCGATTTGGTTTAGGATGAGGCACGAGAGTGTTCAGTATATAAGTACAAACGAATGTTTTGTATGTATTTGTTGGGCGAAATAAGGGTAAGCTGATGTAGCTTATGTGGATATGTTCTATTTGGATGCCAATTAAACATAAGCTCTAAAAGAGGCAGGTAGCATGCACTACCTGCCTCCTGGGGCTATTGGTTGACTGGTTGAGTAAACCCAGCGTGATTCATTCCACTATTTGTTGTTTTCCGTGTTTCCTGAATTGCCGCTATTCATGCCACCTGAAGCGTTCCCACCAACGTTAATGACCGCTGCTCCCGTTGTGACAGCAAACTGTCCCATCATACCATCATCTTCATGTTCCAGAAAATGGCAGTGATACATATAACCAGTATTGTCATCCGTGAAATCTGTCATCTTCACAATGAATTTAACCGTATCTCGCGGTGCCAAGCGAATGGTGTCTTTATAGCCTTTTTCGCTTTGCGTAATATTTGCCGGGCTGCCATTCCTTTCCAGAGGGTAGAAGTGTGTCGCATGAATATGAAAGTTATGCTCCATTCCCATCATATTGACTACTTCCCATACTTCTATGTCATTGACCGGTACGAATTCATCAATACGGTTAATATCCATCAGTTTCCCATTAATCGCCATATGCATTGCGCCATCTTCACCTCGTGCCATATTAAGCACAAATCTACGGGTTCTAACGGCTGATGCAGGTGAGTATTTTTCCAGTGTAGTGAGTTGTGCAGGTACTACTGAGGTAATAGAACTGGTTTGGTTAATATTAACCTTCATAATATCCAGGCCAGAGTTTGCGTCTTGCAGGATTACGCTGTTGCCAAGATCATTCGTGAAGTCAACCACAATTTCTGCTCTCTCACCGGGGCTTAGCACCACAGAAGAAAGTGTTACTGGTGTCTCAAGGAAAGAGTTGTCCGTTGCTATCTGCTGGAAACTTCTGCTATCAGAAAATTGTACCTTGTAAACA
>JALVFC010000170.1 GCA_027030285.1 Thiotrichaceae bacterium
ATCCAGTTGGCGCAGGTGATCCAGCGCGGATTGTTGTGGTTGCAGCTGCTCTAACTGATGCTGGGCAAAATAGCCAATTTGTAAATCTTTAGCACGCCAGGCATCTTCATTTAGTGCATCAAGTTGACCCGCAATATATTTGATAATCGTCGATTTTCCGGCTCCATTTGGCCCCACCAGCCCAATCCTGTCGCCCGCTAGCAAATCCAGTTTAAGGTCTTTGACAACACAGTTTTCAGCGCCATCGCTTGTACGGTAACCTAATGTTGTTTGTTTACACATAAACAGACGATCTGGCAGTTTTTCTGGTTTGAAAAGACGCATGGTAAAGGGCGAATCCACATGTGCCGGAGCGATAAGTTGCATACGTTGCAGAGCTTTCAGACGGCTTTGTGCCTGTTTTGCCTTGGTTGCCTTGGCGCGGAAACGGTCAACAAATGACTGCATGTGTTCGATCTCACGCTGTTGTTTCAGGTAAGCACTTTGTTGCAAGCTTAATTGCTCTGCACGAATCGTCTCAAATGCTGAATAATTGCCGCTATACAAGGTGATATGCTGCTGCTCAATATGTGCGATATGCGTCACGATTCCATCCAGAAACTCCCGATCGTGCGAGATCAGCAGGAGTGTACCGCGATAAGCCTTTAGCCAGTTTTGCAGCCAGATAACGGCATCCAGATCCAGGTGATTGGTTGGTTCATCCAGCAATAACAGGTCAGAGCGACACATCAGGGCTTGCGCCAGATTCAGGCGCATCCGCCAGCCACCGGAAAACTCACTGACAGCTCTGGCAATATCATCATTGCCAAAACCAAGACCATGCAACAGTATCGACGCACGGCTGGTAGCAGTATAGCCGTCAATCGCCTCCAGCCTGGCATGCAGATCACCTAGTTGTTCATCGCTTGCTGTTTGCAGTTGTGCCTGTAGCTGTGTGTACTCAACATCGCCTTGCAGGGTGTAATCCAGAGCCGAAATATCCGTATGTGGCGTTTCCTGTTTAACATGCGCAATAATCCAGTCAGGCGGCATACTAAAACCACCTTCATCGGCATCCAGTTGCCCCATTATGAGAGCGAATAATGAGGATTTTCCACTGCCATTGGCTCCGGTCAGACCGACTTTTTGCCCCGGATGGATGTTAAAGCTAACGGCAGATAACAGTTGCCTGCCGCCGCGCCTGATAGCCAGCTCAGAAAATGTAAGCATAGGGAATAGCAGTCAGAATCAGATAGAGAGGATATGTTGACGATAAAAACGTAATTCTTCAATAGATTCAAGGATATCATCCAGTGCCAGATGGCTTTCTTTCTTCTTGAACTTGTCCAGTATCTCAGGTTGCCAGCGTGCAGCAAGCTCCTTCAGGCTGCTCACATCCAGATTGCGATAATGAAAATACCGCTCCAGCTCGGGCATGCAACGCGCCAGAAAGCGTCTGTCCTGACAAATACTGTTGCCACACATAGGAGATTCACCGGCAGCGACATACTGGCGAAGAAAATCCAGCGTCTCCTGCTCTGCCTGTTTCTCGTTATAGCTGCTTGATTTAACGCGCTCTACAAGCCCTGAAGAACCATGCTGTTTCTGATTCCACTCATCCATTTTATCCAGCACTGCATCCTCCTGATGGATGGCAATGACAGGACCTTGTGCCAGAATATTCAACTCTTTATCCGTAACAACGGTTGCTATTTCAATGATTTGATCATTAAAGGTGTCCAGTCCAGTCATTTCCAGATCAATCCAGATCAGGTTGCCTGAGTTGTTATCCTTATCTTTATCCGTATTTTGTGTCATGTATTTTCTTCTTAATCAGTTACAATAGATGAAAGTCTCAGATCAAGTCAGAGGCTTATAAAATTATCTGGTAACTACACAGCGTAATTTCCGCCATCCGTGCCAGCTCTTGTCGGAAGGCGCTAAAGCTTTTCCGACCTGCTGTGGAAACATACTGCAGATCAGGCAACACGAGGCTAAGCTGAGTAGCGACAATCATTTTAACAACATTATTGAGTATATATGCAGACTTTTACCTGGATTTTTCTTGCCGCGTTATTTCTCTCCACGCTGGTGCAATTCTGGTTATCCATTCGACAGGCAAAACACGTTGCCAAATACCGGGATGCTGTACCTGCTGAATTTGCCGACAAAATAACACTTGAAGAGCACCAGAAAGCTGCCGACTACACCCTCACCAAAGGCGCATTTGGGCGTGTTGAAACATTCATCAGCCTGTTTATATTGCTATTCTGGTTATATGGCGGAGGACTGAACTGGCTGGATAATTATGTACGCTCACTGGGACTGAGTGCTATCTACACAGGGGTGGCAGTGATACTCGGCTTTGCATTTATCTCCGGCATTCTGGGCATACCTGCATCACTTTATCGCACCTTTGTGATCGAAGAAAAGTTTGGTTTTAACAAAATGACTCTGAAAACTTTCTTCGTCGATATGCTCAAGGGAACCGTACTGGGACTCGTGCTGGGTACCCCCTTGTTAGCTCTTATTCTCTGGCTGATGGGCACAGCAGGAGACTTGTGGTGGATTTATGCATGGGCAGCCCTGTCTGTTTTTTCGCTATTCATGATGTGGACCTATCCAAAATTTATTGCGCCGATTTTCAATAAATTCAAACCACTGGAAGAAGGCGAAACACTGCAACGCATTCAGTCCCTGCTGACCCGCTCCGGCTTTAACAGTAATGGCGTTTTTGTGATGGACGGCTCAAAACGCTCCAGTCACGGTAATGCTTATTTTACCGGCTTTGGAAAGAACAAGCGTATTGTGTTCTTCGACACCCTGCTTGAATCCCTGTCTCCGCAACAAATCGAAGCTGTTCTGGCACATGAATTAGGGCATTTTAAACATAAGCATGTGTTGAAAGGGTTAATCGTTTCATTGACGACCACCTTCATTGGCTTTGCCGTGCTCGCATGGCTCATGAAGCAAGACTGGTTTTATGCCGGATTAGGTGTGGAACATCCCTCTACCTATATGGCACTATTACTGTTTATGCTGGCTTCTCCGGCATTTACCTTCCTGCTGGGACCTATTATGTCCTGGTGGTCACGCAAGCATGAGTTTGAAGCAGATGCCTTTGCCGCAAAACAATCCAGTGCAAAGGAACTTATCAGCTCTCTTGTGAGTCTTTACAGAGAGAACGCCAGTACATTGACACCCGACCCGCTGTACTCTGCCTTTTATGATTCGCACCCTCCTGCATCAATCAGGATTGCGCATCTAAAGCAGCAAATGGCGTGATAGTAATAACAAGGGTGACAAACTGGGCTTAACTTTTATCTGGAGAAAAAAATGAATCATCGCAAAATCATGGGGATCGCCTTACTGGCGATGACTTTATCTGCAACTTCCACAACACTTAACGCATCTGGCAATGCAGACAACGGCAAAAAGCTGTTTGACAAGTCACAGTGCCAGAAATGCCATGGAACAGAAGTTTTTACCCGCGAAGACCGCCAGGTTAAAAATATCGATGAACTGGAAACGCGGGTTCGCATGTGTGATAGCCAACTCAGCGTCAACTGGTTCGATGATGAGATAGCAGATGTCGTTGCCTATCTCAATAAGGCTTAC
>JALVFC010000171.1 GCA_027030285.1 Thiotrichaceae bacterium
ATTTGCTTCCAGTGCCCACAGTGGGAAAAGTGCCGACAGCGGGAAAAGCACCGAAAGTAATAGCAGAAGCAAATCCCCGGAAATTCACAGTATCAGGTGTCCACGCTGTCATGCCAGGTTGTACCCGCGTATACCCCATAGTGTTGCTAAGACCACTGCATTAGTATTAGCCGCAGCTTTTATGTATATTCCGGCAAATATCCTGCCAATTATGAATGTTACTTATCTGGGCTCTGGTCAGGCTGATACCATTATTGGTGGCGTTATCCATCTGCTGGAGGCAGGTATGTGGCCTCTGGCGCTTATTGTGTTTGTAGCAAGTATTCTGGTGCCGATGCTAAAGCTACTGGTGATGGGCGGTTTGCTACTTAGTATAAAAATGAAATCACGCTGGCGCCCTGCACAACGCACTCATTTGTTTCATATCACTGAATTTATCGGGCGCTGGTCAATGGTCGATATTTTTGTACTGGCAATTCTGGTTGCGCTGGTTCAGTTTGGTAATATTGCCTCTGTAGATGCAGGTCTGGGGGCTTTGTCTTTTGCGGCCGTGGTTATTCTTACCATGTTCGCTGCGCATACATTTGACCCTCGTTTAATATGGGATGCCATGGATAATAATGACAAGAAAAAAACAGGAGCAAAGACAATAACAGAACACAAATATCATCAGGAAAACGCTAATGAGTGAAGACCTGGAAACCTTGCCATTGGCACAAATCGAAGAGGAATCCCGTTTTTCTCTTATCTGGATCATTCCGCTGGTTGCTTTTCTGGTGGGGGGATGGCTTGTTTACAAGGTTTATAGCGAAAAGGGTGAAGTTATTACCATAACGTTTGAGAGTGCAGAAGGCATTGAAGTTAAAAAGACCCCTGTTCGTTTCAAGGATGTTACAGTTGGCAAGGTCACTGACCTCAAGCTGGATACACACTTAAACAAGGTGCTGGTAGAAGCAGAAATTGCTCCCTTTATGGCTCGGCATCTCGGTCCAAAAACCCGCTTCTGGACTGTTCGCCCACGTGTTTCTGTACAGGGAGTGAGTGGTTTAACCACGTTGCTGTCCGGTATTTATATTGGCATGGACCCTGGGCCAGAAGGAGATGCCCTGAGTGTTTATGAAGGGCTGGAAAATCCTCCGCGTGTGACCTCTTACACTCAAGGCAGTACATTCACGGTGCAGGCTGACAAGCTTGGTTCTCTGGATATTGGCTCCCCGGTTTATTATCGGCAGATTAATGTGGGGGAAGTGGTCAAATATGTGCTGAATGAAAAAGATAAAGATACTATCGATATCACGATTTTTATTAAAGAGCCCTATAACAAAATTGTGCGGCGGAACTCGCTTTTCTGGAATATCAGTGGGCTGGATGTTGAGCTTTCTCCATCAGGTGGTGTCAAGGTGCGCATGGAATCATTATCATCCTTACTGATTGGTGGCATTACCTTTGAAACACCGCAAACGCTTTCACGCTCATTGCCCATCAATGATGATACTGTCTTCCCACTCTACGAAACACGCGATGCAGCTAAAGAAAAGAATAAAGGTGCAAGACTGTTTTATGTGATGTATTTCGATGAATCACTTCGCGGGCTTACTATTGGTGCGCCAGTTGAATATCGTGGTATTCCCATCGGTAAAGTGGAGGATATCCAGCTTAATGTGGAGGAGTTTAATGATGACATCAAAATTCCTGTGCTTATTTCCATTTATGCCGAAAAACTATCTATTGATGGTGATATAGATGATGCCACTGACATTATCAATAGCCTGGTAGCCAAGGGTATGCGTGGTCAGCTCACGACTTCCAATTTACTGACCGGAGCACAGTTTATCTCGTTTGTTTTTCCTGAAGATGCCGCACAAAACCCCGGGGAGGTCAAAGCTAGTAGTGAAAGCGGTCTTGCTTATGCGGAGTTACCCACTACCTCGGGTCTGACAACCATGCTGGCGCAAAATGCAACAGAAATTATGCATGAGATTCATGAAGGTATTGTTGATGCACGCAAGCTGATAAACTCACCCGATGTGCGTTCATCCACCAGAGATATTGCTTCAATTCTAAACAATGTGAGTGTCCTGCTGAAAGAAATCAAACCTGAAATTGTGGCATCCATTGAAGACCTGTCGGGAACATTAAAAAATACCAGACAAATATCCGGCAAGTTTAATCAGCAGGCCATGCCGCTTGCCAGGCAGCTTAACAGTACATTGAAGCGGCTGGACTCCGCACTGGTTGAAGCCAAAAAAACCCTGGCCAGCGCGGATAATGCTTTGAACGAAGACTCAGGGCTACAATATGAGCTCAGGCTATTGATAGAGGAAGTCAGTGAAGCTGCCAATTCATTTACCGTGTTAGCCAATACACTGCAACGCAAACCTAACTCGGTTATTTTTGGAAAATAACATGAAACACTTGTTTATTGCCCCGTTTATATTCTTGATACTACTGTCAATAAACGCCTGCTCATCCCTGGGTGGTAGCTCTGATAGCACGCATTTTTATTCGCTGTCTGCGCTAAGTGAAAGCAGTACGAGTACGCCTTCCCTCCTAAAACTTGGCATAGGTCCCGTCAGACTCCAGCGTCAGCTAAAGCGCCCGCAAATTGTTTCCCGTATCAACCAGAATGAACTGCATGTTGACGAAGCGCATCAATGGGCTGGCTCACTCAAGGAGGATATTACCCAGGTGCTGGTGGATAATCTGTCTGGCTTGCTGGGTACGGAACAGATTGAAAAATTCCCCTGGAAAAGTCATTTTCGACCCGATTATCAGGTGCGTGTGCAGGTTGAGCGTTTTGATGGTGAGCCTGGCAAGGAAGTTGTGCTTAAAGCGCGCTGGTGGCTACGTCAACATCATGACAGTTATGACAAGCTGGCAAAAAAATCGGTTATCAGGGTTGCCATGCAGAGAACCGACTATAACAGCTATGTTGCGGCACTGAGTAAGGCACTGGATACGCTATCTCGGGAAATCGCCCGGAGTATCCGGCATCAATAAGCGTATCAGTTTCTCTGGCAAGGTTTTTTGCCGGTAATTGACTTGCACGATAGGTACGGTGCATAACTTCTGTAAATCCTCGGCGTTATTCATTTGGGTCATTTGTGGTGTGCTGTTTTCATTTATCTGATTTAACACAATTGCCTGGGCAGTCAATCCATAATATTCAATGGCTAACAGCGAAAGCAATACCTGGTTAATACATCCCAGCCTGTTTTCTGCCACCAGTAATATGGGTAAATCCAGTGCCTTTGCCAGATCGGCATTTAAACCGTCACTGGTTAGCGGAGACATAAAGCCTCCCGCGCCTTCAACATACAAAAATGTAGCTTCTTCTGTTTCGCTCATACATTGCTGGATGACTGTGTTCAGTAATAAATGTTGCCCTTCAAGTGCTGCTGCGCGTGGTGGTGAAAGAGCAGCCTGATAATGATTGGGGCACACTCTTTCCGGCTCACGAATGCCAGCGGCTGTTGCCAATAAGCCAGCATCAGTATGTGCAATGGGGTTCTGCCAGCCTGACTCGATGGGCTTTTTTGGGGTCACGGCTATACCCTGTTTGCGCAATGACTGAATGATCATCTGACCAATCCA
>JALVFC010000172.1 GCA_027030285.1 Thiotrichaceae bacterium
GGAAGGTACTGACCTGTTGAGATTTCGACCTCGATTATTTGCCGCAGCAATTGATTCTAATGTGCCGGTGCAGCCAGTTTTGTTGTATTATCCTGATAAACTGAATAAAATTAACACATCTATTGACCCTGCAATACCGTTTACAGGCGAACAGACAATAGTCGAAAGTTCATGGAAAATACTTGGACAACGAAATATTCATGCACAAGTTCATTTTCTTGAACCTGTGGACAGTGCTGGTAAAAGCAGCAAGACACTGGCACAGGAATGTGAGAGATTATTGCGCAACACACTACACGAACTTTACTCCCCTGCCCCTTCAATAACACAATATCAAACTGCAGAATAATGAATAAACATCCTTTGCTCTTACCCGTTTTTGTCGTACTGGCGCTCATTCCAGTGGTACTTTTTCTATTTAAAAGCCTCACAGACCAAGCAACAGATACAACGCATCAATTACCAGCAAACACCACTTCTCAACCTGTTATCAGTAGCACCGTAAATCCTGCACGTCATACAGGTAATCATAAACAAATAACAATCAACTTCCCTGCCCCGACTAATGTAAAGTCACCACTGGGTATTAATACCAACGAAGTATTCGAACAGGATACCAGTATTCCGTTTGTTGACCTGTTTCGCGTAGCAACCCCCTTTAATGAAAATATACGTTGTCGCCCTCAGGACAGACCATGCCTGACAACTCCGGGGATTGAATTTGATAAAAATGGCTGGCCAGTAAAATTAAATGGTGGCAAGGCAGGTGCATTTTTTCTCAGAAACATACAACTTGAGGCACTGCCAGAAGGTAATTACAGCGTGCTGTACGACGGAAAAGGCCATATCGAATACCTGCAAAATGTCGAAGTGATTTCACGCCAACCCGGCATGGATGTCATTCGCTTTAATGCGCGCTCTGACGGTTTTCTTACAGCTGCCTTGCAGATTACAGAATCTGACCCGCAGACCCCCTTAACCAATATCCGTATCCTTATGCCAGGGGGTATTTGCCAGAATGATCCATTTCATCAAGTTAGTGATGCAACAGATTGCAAAGATACAGAATATCTTGATTTCAAAAGCTACTATGCCAGCATTATATTCAATCCGGATTACCTCAATTTCATGAAAGATTTTGGCGTTATCCGCTTTATGCCCATGTCGGGAATTACCCGCAACCCTGCTGTTCACTGGGAACAAAGACCACACATGGAAGAAGCCACCTGGGGCGGCATATACGGCTCCCGCGGCGCACCGTTGGAAATACAGATCGAACTGGCAAACAGATTGCATGCCAACCCCTGGCTCAATGTCCCTCATGCTGCGGATGATGACTATATGCGCAAATTTGCCAGCTATGTACATGACCATCTTGCAGACGGGCTTACGCCACTTATCGAATATACCAACGAAGCCTGGAACGCCAACTTTATGCATAACGAACATATGCAGAAAATGGGGCTGGCAGAAAAGCTGGATAAAGATGCCCTGATGGCGGGTTATAAATACTACGCAAAACGGTCGGTAGAGTATTTTAAAATCTGGGAAGATGTATATGGCGGACACAAGGACTTTGTACGAGTGCTGGGTAGCTGGGATACGCGCCCGGATATCAGTGGCATACTCCTGTCCTATAATGAAACCTATAAAAATGTCGATGCGCTGGCAATTGCCCCGTATATCGGTGGTAACCTGAAAGGATTCCGCGCTGCCAAAACCGTGGATGATATTTTCTTTTTGCTCAATGACAAAAACTCCTATCGCTCCCTGCCCAATGTCATCAAGGAAATCAAAAAACAGCAGAAAATAGCGAAAACCTTTGGGGTTGAACTGATCGCCTATGAAGGTGGACAGGGGCTGGTTGACTGGGCTGCCAAAGACTATCAACAGCACCCTAACCCACTATTCTACGCCGCTAACCGTGATCCACGCATGACACAGTTTTACCTTGACCTGTATCAGCAGTGGAAAGCTTTGGGTGCAGGTCTTTTTGTTGCCTTTAGTGCGCCCAGCGTGTGCAACTGGAGTGGCTGCTGGGGGTTAAAGGAACATGTCCGGCAAGATCCAGCCGGCGCACCCAAGTTACAGGGTTCCCTGCAATTCAGCCAACAAAACCCGCGCTGGTGGGACTGGCAGGAAGAAAAAGTCAAACCTGATCCGGCAAGCGTGGTGAAGTATCAGGGTGATATTGATCCAAACAAACCACGCATCGTTATTCGTCCTGCAAAAGGTGACTCAAAACATTTTTACCGTCTGGAAAACCCCAATGCACTGAATATTTTGCTAGAGGGTGAAAGCTGGGATAAAAGGGATATATCTGGCAAATGGCAGGTTAAATGGGATGCTGATTATATGTATCTAAGCGTCAAGGTGTATGACAAGGAACGCAAAACCGACTCCAGTGACCTGACCCAGGACGACTCGGTAGAATTTTTTATTGACGGTGACAATAGCCGTACAGGTAAATTTGACCGTCGCAATGACTTTCACATTATTTTTGGCAGAGAAAATGGACAACTTGTGTTCGGCAAGGAAAATCCGGATGGTCATCCACTGGACATCCCTTTTGAAGTCACCGAAAAGTATGATGGCTACGAGCTACACGCCCAGTTAAGTTGGCAACAGCTTGGTGTAACCCCAAAAATAGCCAACAAACTGGGCATGGATGTCATTATCAACGATGATGATGATGGCGGTGACAGGGATGGCAGAATTGGCTGGAATACCAGGCAAACAGACCCCAGCCCTAAAGACTTCGGCATGATATTAATCAGTGGCAGATAACACTGTAGGTTGACCCTGAGGAATAATGAAGCCCAACATAAATCACAACATAGACACAAAATACATCCTTGCTAATTCATGTCGGAAGGCGCTAAAGCTTTTCCGACCTGCTCTGCCACAACCAGTATACGACAACTAGACGGTTGCACTCCTAAAAAGCAACCGAATCAACCACTACCTTTAACCCCGGACTGGTCTCCAGCAACAACTGTATGGGTGGTCCAACATAGCGATTGATATCTTCTTCATAAATCTGTGGCTGATTCCCGGAGTATGCAATCTCGCCTGCATTTTGTGCATAGAGAAGTTTGCGTCCACCGCGATGATCCAGGGCAAAAATTTTAAAAAAGGCGTTGTTTGCCTGCTGCGGGTTTTCATAATGCCAATTAAGTGATAACACATGATTAACACCAGGACTCAATGTTAGCAAGGGTGACTTGACCCAGTTAGTATCCTGAACCCATCCTGTGACTGCCTTGCCTGTGATATTGATATCCCATGAACCACTCGCCACTGGGTCTGTTGGTGCTGGTAAAGGCTGTGCCTGAGGAATAACGGCTGTTGCCGGGGCTGGTTGCTGAGGCTGTGCAGGGGCTACATAGGATTTGCTGGCACGCGGCACGGCATAAGTAATATCGCTGTTCAGGTAATCCATCAGAGCAGCATATTTCGGTGTGGATGGTTGTTGCAGATATTCGAGCATACCAAAAAAGTTTTTCGGTTCGGCTTCACCGATACCATAAAAGTGCAGCATCAAGTCACCACCGTTCGCTGCCCAGGTATGCAGGTATTTTCC
>JALVFC010000173.1 GCA_027030285.1 Thiotrichaceae bacterium
GCAGTACATCCAGAGTGGTCAGCCAGTTGCTTCTACGGTACTGGCCAGCCAGAGCGGGTTGGCACTTAGCCCGGCGACGATCCGCAATGCCATGGCTAATCTGGAAAAAATGGGACTGATTCATGCACCGCATACTTCAGCGGGCAGAGTGCCTACACCCAAAGGCTATCGTATTTTTGTAGATTCACTGGTGAGTGTGCAGGAACTGGATGCACAAACACTTAACCAGCTCGAAGTCAGTATTAACATTCCCAATAACCCATCCGAGCTTATACAGTCAGCTTCCTCAGTGCTTTCCGGTATTACCCACCTGGCAGGCATTGTAACCTTACCCAGTCGCACGCATGTCGGGATTCGTCGCATTGAATTTATCAATCTGTCTGCAACACAAATTCTGGTAGTGCTGGTACTCACCGATGGTGAAGTGCAAAATCGCCTGCTGGAAGTTAGCAGAGCCTATTCATCCTCTGAATTGCAGCAGGCAAGCAACTATCTGAATGAAACCCTGCATGGGCAGAGTCTGCAACAGGTTAAACAGAGTTTGTTACAGGAAATGAAAGAGGTGTGTGATGATGTGGATCGCAATATGCGCCTGGCGGTTAAACTGGCTGAAAAAACCTTCACCCAGGTGGATACCAGTGATCAGGATGAAGTGATTATGGCAGGCAAAATCAATCTGATTAACTGTCATGATCTGTCAGATGTGGACAAGTTGCGCGACCTGTTTAATGCCTTTGAGGAAAAACGACAAATGCTGGAGCTATTAAATACAGCGCTGGATGCCGATGGTGTGCAAATTTTTATAGGTAGCGAATCCGGTTATCAGGCGTTTGATGACTGCTCACTGGTCACCTCAACCTATGAAGCCGAGGATGGCTCCATAGGGGTACTTGGCGTTGTTGGTCCAACCCGCATGTCATACGAGCGGGTGATTCCGGTGGTGGACATTACGGCAAGGTTGTTAAGTGCTACTTTCAAGGCACATCGCGCATAGATAATATTGTTTGGGAGTAACTATTCAGCGTAATAAACTGCGGAGGCGGTAAGTTATTGATTATTAGGGGCGCTGTAAATACATCCCTGTAAGCTCTGCGGCAGCATCCCTGCTGCCGAAGCCCTAATAATCAATAACTCACCGCCTTACATACAATTACCCTGAGTAGTTACGTTTGGACTCTAAACAGGCTCCTACATCCCAAAGATCACTTCGTTTTCATCTTCCTCTTCTTCTGCTTTTTCCATTGGTGTGAGTTCCAGGCCCTGGAAGAGGTTGCCCTTGCTTTTATCTTTCATATTGCCAACAGGGTTTTCATCCAGGTTGATTTTTACCTGCAAGTTATTGGGAGAATCCGCGTTTTTCAGTGCTTCTTCAAGGCTGATTCGACCCTGCTTGTAAAGCTTGTAAATATGGCTGTCAAAAGTCTGCATGCCTTGTTCCTCAGACTTTTCCATCACTTCCTTGATGGCCGAGATATCGCCTTTTTTAATCAGGTCTTTGATTATCTGTGTACCTAACAGAATTTCGATGGCGGCGACACGCTTGCCATCAACAGTCGGTATCAGGCGCTGGGAAATAAATGCTTTCAGGTTCAGGGAGAGATCCAGCAATAGCTGGTGATGGCGCTCTTCGGGAAAGAAATTGATAATGCGATCCAGTGCCTGATTGGCGTTATTTGCGTGTAGTGTGGAAAGACAAAGATGTCCCGTCTCGGCAAAAGCCAGTGCATGTTCCATGGTATCTTCGGAACGAATTTCCCCGATCAGTATGACATCAGGTGCCTGGCGCAAAGTGTTTTTTAGAGCATCTTCATAAGAGTCAGTGTCTACCCCCACCTCTCGTTGATTCACCAGTGATTTTTTATGTGGATGGACATACTCAATAGGATCTTCAATGGTAATGATATGCCCCGATGAAGTTCTGTTGCGGTGATCGATCAAGGCAGCAAGGGAAGTTGACTTACCGGAGCCAGTTCCACCGACGAATAAAACCAGTCCACGTTTTTCCATAATCACCTGTTGTAACACGGGTGGCAAGCCAAGGTCATCAATGTGTGGAATATCAACCTTGATATTACGAATTACCATGGCAACACAGTTACGCTGCTGGAAGATATTGATTCTGAAGCGACCGATACCCTCTTCGCTAATAGCAAGATTCATTTCAGGACGTTTTTCAAAGAATGCCTGTTGCTCGGCATCCATCAGCTCATTGGCAATGCCCTTGAGATAGTCACGGGTGAGTTTTTTGTTTTCAAGAGGGGTCAGCTTGCCCTGAAATTTCGCACAAGGTGGTGCATCCACAGTAAGGTACAAGTCTGAGCCGTCTTTATCTACCAGTATTCTCAGGTAATCTTTGAAATCCATAAATTCTCCCCGTTTTTTGTTATTAGTGATGGTTACGGGAGCATAGCCTGCCAGCGAAAACGAACCAATAATTACCTGATAATGTGCATCTGCACTTTGTTACGTGTTCGTAAAAGAGTAGTAGCCATATAATCAAGTTACCCCTGAGAGGTATAACATGTACCAGAAAATT
>JALVFC010000174.1 GCA_027030285.1 Thiotrichaceae bacterium
TCTGGAAACATTGGAGCAAGTTTTACAGCAGGGAGTGAGGATGCTTCAGTTTCGTGCCAAAAGTCTGAACCAACAGGATTACACTGAACTGGCAGAAAAGGTCATTGATCTGGCACAGGGTTATCAGGCAAAAGTACTGCTGAACTCTCCCTTTATCTTGCCCGACAATGCACATGGGCTGCACCTGACCGCACAGCAGCTAATGGCACTGGAGCAACGACCTGCGCTGGCTACCCATCAAATGCTGTCAGCTTCCTGTCACACGACACAGGAGCTATTGCAGGCAAGTAAGGTAGGGGTGGATTTTGCCTTTTTGTCACCCGTTAAAGCCACCCGTTCACACCCACAGGTAACGCCCATAGGCTGGTATCAGTTTCAGGAGAATATAGGCAGGATAAATATTCCGGTTTATGCGCTGGGAGGCATGACTGAAGCAGATATCCCCGTCGCACTTGAGCATGGTGCGCAGGGAGTTGCCGCGATTTCTGCCCTATGGAACAGGAACAAGTAACAAGGCAAGAGCAATAGCCGCTGGCAACGCCTGAATCCAGAAGATCTTTTTATTGACCGTAAAGCCACCGAACAGCCCTGCAATCAAAATGCAGGACAAAAAGAAGATTTTCAGGCTATGACTGTTCTCCCCGGGTAAAATACTCCATAACAAGCCAATAGCCAGAAAGCCATTGTAAAGTCCCTGATTGGCGGCAAGACTTTTGGTACGTTTGGCAAATTCGGTAGACATGCTAAACGTTTTACGTCCAAAGGGGCTTTCCCACAAGAACATTTCCAATATTAAAAAATACATATGCAGGAATATAATGATAAAAATCAGTGCAGTTGACAGAGTTGCCATTTATTGTTCCTTTCAAAAACTACTTCATAATTTCATTAACAGGCTTCATTCCCTAAGCCGCCTAACAGTTTTCGCTAACACTGCTCCCAGGGCAAACCATGGAAACGCCAGCCGTTTAAAGTGCCACGATGATTTTGTGAGTCACGATCCCCTTCAAAACCATCCGTTACGTGGTAGATATTTGTAAAGCCGGCGTTAATGAGTTGTATGCCAGCTTTTTCTGAGCGGTTACCACTACGGCAAATCAGAACTATAGGACAATTATCCGTTTGCTGTGTTTTTATTTGGGCTTCAAAATCAGGATTAATATCCCAATCAGGCTCTTCCATCCAGGCAATATGGATACAACCGATGGGATGTCCGATAAACAGGTATTCCATGCTTGAACGAATGTCGACAAGTTTTGCTTCCGGGTGCTCCTGTAAAAAAGTCCAGGCTTCGGGTGAGCTTAAAGGGATAGGGGTTTTATCACTCATCCTTTGAGTGTAGTTAGAAATAAAAATCTTGCGTGAATTATTTTTATAAAGTCAGGAAATAAGCAAGGTTGATATGTTGAGCCTGACAGGCAGCAAATTTCCTAATGTTATTGTGGTTCGTTAATATCCAGATATTTCCCCGCCAGTGCAACCAGTACCAGCACAGGCACACCAATTAACGAGGCAATAATAAAGAAGTTCACATAGCCAAAGTTATCCACCATGGTGCCGGAATAACCCCCAATGACTTTGGGAATCAAGGTCATCAGAGAGCTGAAAATGGCATATTGCACCGCTGTAAACTTGATATTGGTCAGGCTGGACAGAAAGGCTATAAATGCTGCACTCGCCAGTCCAGCAGACAGATTGTCAGCAGAAATAACCACATAGAGCATCACCGGATCGTGGCCAATTTTTGCCAGCCAGACAAATAGCAAATTGGTTAATACCGTTAGCAATGCACCTAAAAACAGCGTTTTCATCACACCATAGCGAATAGAAAGCAGGCCACCCAGAAAACCACCGGCAATGGTCATAAACAAGCCAAAGGTTTTTACAATCGCAGCGATTTCATATTTTGTATAGCCCAGATCCTGGTAAAACACGTTGGAAATAACACCCAGCACAATATCAGAAATACGGTACAGACCAATTAGTGCAAGTAGCAGCAACGCCAGATGCATACCATAGCGCGTAAAAAAGTCCCTGACAGGATCAATATAGGTGGTGCGTACCATTTGCGGGTTTACCAGACCGACTTCGGTACTGATATAGCCCAGCAGCAACGCAACAGCAATCGCAGTAACAAGCCTGGCAGTGCCAATAATAAAACCAGCCAGAACTTTATTGGCCAGTATCTCTGTCAGAAAAGTTTTCAGGGCATGACTTAGCTCGGAAGAATACACAAAGACAGCAATAAAACCAGCTACAGACAGGGCAAACATGGCAACAAAGCCAAGGTAATCTTGTGTCGAGTGAATCGTTTCCTGCTCTCGGTTGACCTCTGGTTCAGGGATAAGCAGAGTGGTGATAACACCGATCAGCATTACGCCAGCCATAATGGCATAGGTATACAGCCATGCCTGATAATGATAGCTGCCTTTTTCCGAACCAAAATAACTGGCAAGAAACAAGGCGCCCGCGCCAGCAACCAGCATGCCAATCCGGTAGCCAGCGATATAGGTAGATGACATCAGCGCCTGCAAATCTTCTTCTGCTGACTCAATCCGGTAAGCATCAATCACCACATCCTGAGTGGCTGAAGAAAAACCCAGCAATACCGCAGCAAATGCCATCAGAGTCAGGCTATGTTCTCCAGCATCTGGATTAGTCAATGCCATCCATAAAATAGCAGTAATGATGCTGCTTTGTGCCACCAGCATCCAGGCACGGCGTCGCCCCAGTGCACGTGTCAGCAGAGGGACAGGCAGCCTGTCAACCAGAGGCGCCCAGACAAATTTAAATGAATACCCCAGCGCTGCCCAGCTAAAAAAGGTCACTGCTGAGCGTTCCACACCCGCTTCCCGCAGCCACAGTGAAAGGGATGAAAAAATTAACAAAATGGGTATTCCCGCAGATAACCCAAGAAATAACATGGTAATCACACGAGGATGAAAAAAAGCCTTTAGAGAGTTCAGCCAGGAGTGCTCGGTTGCTAATTGTTGCGGTTTATTGTTGGTAGTAGACGGCATTATCTTTTTTATAATCTTCTGGGCGGTCATTAGACCAGGGACGGGCATTATAAGGCTCAAGGGATAATTTAGGAAGCTTCCGCCGTCGGCTAGCACAGTGGAACGTGCTACATCCAGCATCAGGAAGGCTATCTACTAACTGCACTGTAAGTTAAAGCAGTTACGAAATGAATGTTATAGCTATCTAAACCGTTATGCTGTATGGTGCACGCCCGCTGTTTAACTAGAGAAACCATTATGGGCTTTGCCTCACTGGGCTTATCCACCCCAATCGCTGATGCTGTTGCCGAACAGGGCTACAGAAAACCATCACCCATTCAACAACAAGCCATTCCTGCTGTGATTGCCGGCAAAGACGTGATGGCAGCAGCGCAAACAGGCACCGGGAAAACAGCCGGATTTACGCTACCCCTGCTGAAAAAGCTTGCAAAGGGCTCAAAAGCCAGACCCAATCAGGCACGGGCTTTAATATTGACTCCTACTCGTGAGTTGGCTGCGCAAGTAGCTGCCAGCGTTTCCACCTATAGCAAAAATCTCTCACTGAC
>JALVFC010000175.1 GCA_027030285.1 Thiotrichaceae bacterium
GGCTTTGATACCGTTTTTGTAAGCATGCTTGATATCAGCTATTTCCGATACAGTATCTGCCAGTTCCTTTAGGGCATCACTAGCCCCCCTGCCTGTAACCACCACATGCTGCATCTCAGGTCGTGACTGAATATCCTGCAAAACCTGTTCACAATCCAGGTATTTGTAATTCAACAGATACGTTAGCTCATCCAGCACCACCAGGTCATAGTCCGCATTTTGCAACATTTGTCGAGCAATTTCCCAGCCCTTTTCTGAGGTTTGTATATCCTGTGTGCGATCCTGAGTATCCCAGGTAAAACCATCCCCCAGCACATGCCAGTCAACATTAGAGTCACGCTTAAAAAAGGCTTCCTCACCAGTGTCGGTACGACTCTTGATAAACTGACACACCCCCACTTTCATGCCATGCCCCAGCGCACGCCCTACCATGCCAAAAGCGGAAGTAGATTTACCCTTGCCATTACCTGTTAGCACCAGCAACAAGCCTTTATTTTTATTGGCTTTGGCAATCCCTGAGTCAACGACTGCCTTCTTGCGCTGCATACGTTTTTTGTGGCGCTTATTGTTATCCATATACAACCTCTTTCAATCTTGTTATACCAGTACAGTAACCCTTAATTATGCCAGTTATGCATGCCCCATGTGTTAGCAGACTACCCACAAAGGTAAAGATATAGCACGCTAAACCGACTGTAAGTGATATTGTGACAGTTAAACAAACAGTGTTATAGTGACTTGATCAATCAGGGCTTGTATCAATGGGCATCATGGCAAAGCCGTGGGCTCTGTACTAATCTATAAATATAAAGGCTGTTGATGTAATTCCTCAGCAAGATTATACCCATGAAAAAGATGACTATGAAAAAAATAATACCAATCATAAAACCAGTAGTTGCTTTATCTGCACTCTGCTTGCAAGCACCTTTATTAGCAGCAGGCTTTGCTATTGTCGAGAACTCAGCTTCCGGGGTCGGTAATTCCTTCGCAGGAGCTGCTGCAGTTGGGGAGGATGCTTCTACGGTCTGGTTTAATCCGGCAGCCATGTCTCGCCTGGGAGATCGACCTGCAATTTCAAGCTCAGCTCACCTGATTATGCCTTCTGCAAAATTTACAGACCGCGGCTCCAGTGTAAATCCAAACCTGACTGGAGGCAACAGCTCATTAGCATCAGCTCTACTGACAGGACAACCTAGTGATACAGCTGATACCAATGCCTTTGTGCCAAATATTTATTATGTCAGGTCTATTAATGACCGCATGCATTTCGGAGTCGGTGTCAATGCACCTTTCGGACTAGAGGTGACTTATGAGGACAACTGGATTGGTCGCTATCTGGCGACCCGTTCAGAAATGGAAACAATTAACATCAACCCCTCTATTTCCTGGAAAGCGAATGACAGGTTATCCCTGGGTGCAGGACTTAATGCACAGTATATTAATGTCAAACTGGGTAGTGCTATTGATTCAGGTGCTTTGTGTCGTAGTTCTGCAACCGCGCTAAATGACAACGCCTTACTAGTAGACTGCCTGACCAATCCACAACTGGGACTGGCAAATGCAGCAAGTGACAGCAAAGCATTAATCAGCGGTGATGATGTCTCTTATGGCTATAACCTGGGTCTGTTGCTTGATGCCACTCCACGAACCCGCATTGGCGCCAGTTACCGCTCAAAAATTTCTCACAAATTAAAAGGTACTGTCGATTTCACCGTTAATTCAGCCCTCTCTGGTGCGACATTGTCAAATGGCATGCCTCTGAATCTTGCATTAGGTGCATCGACACTTAAAGACCGTGAGGTCACTGCTAACGCCGACCTACCCGACAGCGCATCCTTTTCTATCGCCCATCAGCTCAACAATCGTTTTGAGTTGCTGGCGGATGCTACATGGACAGGCTGGAGCAGCTTTAAAGAATTGCGTGTTGTCGATACCGCAGGTAGCGATATTGCCCTGACTAATGAAGACTGGGAAGACGTATGGCGCTACTCCATTGGTGGAAAATATCACTATAGTGACCAGTTAACCCTACGTGCTGGCGCTGCGTTGGATAAATCCCCCATCCCTAATGCCAACCTGCGAACCCCACGTATTCCTGGCAATGACCGCCACTGGCTATCATTTGGTGCTGATTACAAAATCAGGGACAATATTAAAGTCAATGTGGGATATGCACATTTATTCGTAGATGACACTGCAATTAACCACACTAGCGCAGATAATGGCTATACTATAAAAGGACTCTATGAGTCAGATGTAGATATTCTGAGCGCCCAGCTTAACTGGAAATATTGATTGCAGGTATTGTACAAACTTTTTTGCAGGCTGATGAGCTTGTGTTATCCGACTCATTGTCAGGTGATTCTAACGCTTATCCGACCCGTTTAGCTTGTGCAACTCGAACTAACGGTATTGCAACATAACACCAGACCGGCATATCTCCCCTGACTCGTGAAAGCTTGAATCTAAACCACCTCAGGAGATACCACCCATGTTATCCACCCTATCCCGTTCAGTGTATTACCTTGCCTTTACTTTATTCTTCACGCTGTTTGGAATTAGCGCCTGTCATAATGGCGATAATAATGGTGGCGCAAATACACCGCCTCCTGTCGCTGGCACGCCAACAGCTGCTTTTGATCCGGGTAGTGGAATTATCCCCAACCCAAACAATCTGCTAATTAACCCACAAACAGGCAAGCTGGACATTCCCAACCCTGATAACAGTCCTACGATTGCAGCACTCAATCAACTGGATGGTTTTTCCACATCTGCACCCATTACAACGACTTTTGGTACTGCTATCGACCCGGCATCTTTAAGCATTGGTGGTAGCATTCACGTCTTTGAAGTCAATACTTTTCAGGGAGCAGTAGCCTCGGTCATTAGTGAGCTAACAGCAGCCGATATAACAGCCGCAGCCACTGGCGATGGCAATAAAACACTAGCCCTGGTGCCTCTTAAACCCCTTAAACCCAATACCAGTTATATGGTGGTTCTAACGGGTGGAAAAACGGGCATTAAAGATAGCAGTGGCAACCCTATGGCTCCGTCTGGAACCTATCTATTGTTAAGAGGAACTGGCACATTGCCCCAATCCTTGTTCCCCACACCCGAAGCTCTGACTCAAGCCCAACAACTACAGGCATTGATAGGTAGCATGGAAAATGCTGCTGCAAATGCAAACCCTCCTGTCACTAAAAGCAATATCATTCTAAGCTGGTTTTTTACCACGCAATCCATTTCTACCGTGCTGGATAACTTGTCCAGCACCGTTGGCGCTGGAACCATTGTCGCAGCCCCCGTCAAAAACCCTCCCGGGACAGGTGCAACACTCACCACCAAAGATTTCAATCCTGCTCTTGCTGGCATTGCTGATGTTTATATCGGCACACTGGATGTACCCTACTATCTTGGTGTACCTACAGCACAAAACCCACTAGCCCCAATAACAAACTTCTGGTCTGAACCACTACCAGCAACGCCAACCACATTAACCATCCCACTAATTCTGACCATTCCAAATGCAGCCTCTGGACAACCCATACCCGTAAATGGTTGG
>JALVFC010000176.1 GCA_027030285.1 Thiotrichaceae bacterium
AGACTCCTTGGAGTTTATCTGTAATTCTGATTAACAAAGATCGAACGTTTTGCGCTGAGTCTGACAAAAAACAAGGGAGAGAATGATAAAAAAGGGAGGGACAGGCGTAGAACTGGAAAATGCACCCCGGCTCAACCATATCACCAGGGTGCAAATTAAGAAAAAGTTATAAAGGTGTTACATTATCTGCCTGTAAACCTTTCTGACCTGATGTTACTTCCATAGTAACTTTCTGACCATCCTGGAGGGTCTTACGACCAGTTCCATTGATTGCTGTGTGATGAACAAATACATCGTTACCACCTTCTTGCTCGATGAATCCAAAACCTTTTTCATCGTTGAACCACTTAACGGTTCCTTCTATTACTTCTGACATAATTTTCTCTTCAGTATCGCCAATAAAATATCGGCATTATTAATCCCTGCGAAAACTACTGTCTATTTAAGCTAGCATGACTAGCCAAATAAAATGCGTTTACGCAGGTTGTACAAATACGCTGTTTTGTTAGGGAGTTTATCCTGATCCAGACGGGGTTGTATTCTTGAGGTGAAACTGACAGAAAGTACCAAACGATTAAACAGAGAAACTATTCTCAGCTGCTTTTAGCAGCTATTTATAGAAACTATAGGGTCTGTTGGTAAAACCAGGGATTTCAGCCTTGTGAAAACGACTTATGTCTTGATCGGGTACTTCCTAAATAAACTAGCGGAGTTCAATTCGATGCTTGAGTTCCAAGCGACGAATATCTGAGCATTATATACTAAATCCTCTGAATGTATACCAGTATTTTCCAAAAGGACTATCTATGTTGCCCCAGAGCTATTCTCAGACAGCCTCCTGGGAGGCTAATGAGGATTTTATTATGGGATGTATGCGCTTTTGCATATCCCGAAAGACTTTGGGAGACGCCGCCACAATATCGCCTGATTCCATGTGCGTATCACCGCCCATCATATCTCCTATTAGACCACCGGCTTCCTGTACCAGCAATACCCCCGCTGCAATATCCCATTTGTTTAGACCAAACTCCCAAAAACCATCGTAGCGACCTGCTGCAACATAAGCCAGATCCAGCGCAGCTGAGCCAGGACGACGAATACCCGCCGTACCAGGCACCAGAGCTTTCAATGTTTGCAAAAACAAATCCATATCCTGGCTCGCTTTGTATGGAATACCTGTCACCAGTAGTGCATTTTCAATTGAGCGACGCGCTGACACTCTAATACGCTTATTGTTCAACATGGCACCCTGCCCTTTAGAGGCGGTAAACAAATCACCTTTGGAGGGATCATAAATAACTGACTGGTAAAGCTTACCTTCTCGAAGCAAGGCAATGGAAACGGCATATTGGGGGATACCGTATAGATAGTTAGTCGTCCCATCCAGTGGATCGATCACCCATTCAAATACAGAGTCACCTTTATGTCGCCCTGATTCTTCAGCTAGAATAGAATGATCTCGATAGGCGTAGCGAATCGTGTCAATAATGGCTGCTTCTGCCATTTTATCGACCTGACTTACAAAATCACTCTGCTCTTTTTCCTTGATATCCAGTTGATCAACACGATCTGAATAACGAGAGATAATATCGCCAGCTTTGCGCGCTGCGCTAATCGCAGTATTGAGCATGGGGTGCATAATATGAGTCCGGAAACAGAAAGCTGCAAAGGATAACAGATAATGAGTCTTAACAATATACGCATTGTTTTAATAGAAACATCACACCCAGGCAATATTGGCTCAGCGGCCAGAGCCATGCTAACCATGGGATTAAGCGATTTATGCCTGGTGAATCCCGCTCACTTTCCGGATAAAAAAGCGACGATTATGGCATCTGGTGCTGACCGTGTATTACAACAGGCAAAGGTAGTTAACACGCTAGCAGAAGCCATTGCTGACTACCACCTTGTTATTGGAACGAGCGCACGCAACAAACGCTCTGTGCAATGGCCACTCATGACCGCACGTCATACCGGGGAATTTATTGCAAAACATTCAGGCAAAGGAAAAGTAGCACTGATCTTTGGGCGCGAGAACTCCGGACTTAGCAATCAGGAACTGGAACACTGCCAATATCTGACCTCTATTCCGGTCAACCCCGATTTTCGCTCCTTAAATATCGCCTCGGCAGTTCAGGTACTGGCTTATGAGTGTGCGGTTGCGCATGAGCAGGAACAAACGCCTGATCAACAAACGGCTGGTGAACTGGCGACAGCTGGAGATATGGAAGATTACTATAACCACCTACAGCAAACTTTGATTGATATTCGTTATCTGGATCCAGAAAAACCACGTTTACTGATGCGGCGATTGCGTTGCCTGTATGGTCGTATCCAGCCTACAAAATCTGAAGTGAGTATTTTAAGGGGTATTTTATCCGCTACCCAAGGAAACAAGTTTTTGCCCCGCAACAAACGAAAAACCTGATGAAGATAACCCGCAACTACTCATGCAATGATATGTCAGGGTGGCAAGTTATTGATGATACGGGCTTCGGCAGCAGGGAAGCTTATATTACGCTGAGCCGTTACTATAATAACCCTAGGAGCTTGTCCGAGAACTAAGTTTCTTAAAATTTTAATCAATATATAGTGGTCATTGTAATAGAAAAAACACTATATGTTGTTGCTGTGCTTTTTAAAAGCTAGTTCTCGGACAGCCTCCTAGATAAAAGTATCCACTAGATTCTGAATAATTTTATCCACAACGGGCTGTATTATTTCTCTCTCACCCGATGCCGCATCCATATCGTGAAGAATACCCTGCCATTGCGGAATAATGGATTGCACCTGCACACGCGCCTGCTTCTTCACAGCAGCCGACATGGACTGCATTTTTTTTGCCAGCTTGGTAATTGCAACAACTTCCTTTTCCAGCTCTGGAATCTGGGCTATCGCTTTATTTTTACTATTTATTGCTGCAAGTTTTCGGGTGATCCTGGCTAAAATTACGCGCAGATTACGAACAGCAAGCTCTTCAGCTTGCTTCAGCCGTACTGCATCCTTGCGGTTTTCAGTTTTAACTACAGCAACATTTTCCTCAACTTGCTTTGCCGTCGTCTCACTGGCAGCATCAACTGCTTGTGTCATGGTTCCAGTTTTTTTTGTATCAGGAAGCGCCATGGGTCTAACGGGTACTTTCAAGCTCCACTGGTAGACCATAAACACGGCAACAGGTACCAGAAGTATTGGTAATAGCAATGACAACGGTATCCTGAACCATTCTTTTAAACTACGTGTTTCTTCAGTTTGAGCCAGATGCTCATTAGCAGATATCCGGTGCTGTATCACGTCATTATTCTGAAGAGCGGCAGGCAGGGAATTAGCTATAATATCTTTCTGGGATGATAATAAACTGCTTACACCTTGAGAAGACAGTTTATTATCATGCACCAGTTTCTGCTTGATGACCGCCAGCACCACAGGCATCAATATACTGAGTAAAGTGGTGGAGCCCTGCTGAGTCAGACCGCTACTTGAAGCTGTATACCCTGTGAGTCTCTGAATAGTCCGGGTGCCCAATAGAGAGCTTAGTGCAAAGGCTCCCGAGTTC
>JALVFC010000177.1 GCA_027030285.1 Thiotrichaceae bacterium
CAAGCCCAAGACAGCAGTGCCATTGGTAATCACACCGACTAAATTACTTTTGGCGGTATACAAATAAGCCGTTGCAGGATCATGATGGATTTCCATCACAGGCTCAGCGACACCCGGCGTATAGGCGAGTGCCAAATCATATTGAGTTTCAGTGGACTTGGTTATTTCTGTCGCGATTTTTCCGGGTCGAGGTTCAGCGTGATACTTTAAAGCATCTTCTTTATATGTATATGTCATAGGAGGTAGTGTTGATTAAATGTATGGGGAGAATTTTTGAAAAAACTTTCAGGCAAGGGGTTACCCTTGCCCGAAGTGGATCTGTTATTGAGCAATCTTGACAAGCTGCCCAGGACGAGGCTCGCCGCGCGGAAACATACCATTTAGCAGGCGCAGTTTCTGCTCGGCATACTTTGGAATGCTCGAACGCTGGGCATAACCAGCAAAGGTATCACCGGGACGTGCTGTGATCAGCCTGATCTGACCTGTACGTTTTTTATCAATATTATATTTAAGACCCGATATACGATTCAGGTAACCTCTTCTATTATCAGGACGAGTTCGTGCGGTATGGATGGCATTCGCTTTCCCCACCACCTCCTGTAGACGTCGGTCATTAGCAGGATGGGTAGAAAATGTTCCATGATAGCTCTGTGGTTGCCGCCCTTCGGAACGCGCCAGAAACTTGCTAAACTCCTCTTGTGCCTTTAGCACCTCAATAACCTTGATCATGCTGTGGGGATCATAGCCTACACGAGCCAGGTATTCTGCACCCAGGCGATCTGCCTGCAATTCATGCTTGCGACCAAAACCGCGTACCGATGCCAGAGCCAGTGTATTCACTGCCTGTGCGTTACCATATTTGTCCACAATAACCTTCGCCAAAATATTAGTCAAAGTACCACGAGTATACTGTCTGGCACTATGCCTTGCTGTCACATGACCTATTTCATGCCCTAGTACGCCAGCGAGTTCTGCCTCAGAATTCAGATATGCCATCAGACCTCTGGTTATATAGACATAACCACCCGGCAAAGCAAAGGCATTAATGCCAGGATCATCCACCACAGTAAAGTGATAGCGAATATTATTTCGGTGACTATGACGCGCCAGTTCCTGACCAATCTGATTCACATACGCCTGTAACGCAGGGTTATCATAAGGCTTGTATTGTTGTAAAACCTGCTTGTGCAAACTGGCACCCAGAGAAATTTCCTGTTGCTCAGACATCAGGTTAAATTCCTTCTTGCCACTCACCGGATTCACCGAACACGCTGAAATAAATCCGACCAGCAATATCGGTGTTATCAGGCGTAAAGCCCTGTTCCAAACTTTCATGCTAAAACTCCAACTATTTTGTCACCAGATAAACCGGATGGCGCACTCTAATAAATGCCTTCTTGCCATGGCGATATAAAATGCCTGTCACCTGAACTGTCTTTCCCTTAAGATGACTTACATCCAGATTTCTGAATAATTTAAGATCTGGTTGCTTGATTGTAATATAAACCTGATGATCTAGCTTGATGCTAATCTTGTTTTTTCGACGTTTTACACGTTTAACAGTTCCCTGTAACCGAACATAACCACTAAACCGCTTGTTCAGATCAGTGGTTTTCTTAAGCTGATGGGACTTGAGCTTCCAGATATTAAGCTGCTTGCGCTGCGCCGACTGCTCTGCCTTATGGTAACAGGCAAGATGCCCACTGTTGGGAGGGATTATCAGACTGGTTGCCAAACCTTGTCGCAATAACCATTGTGAAACATTCACACCTTGCGGGGTAAAAACATGCGCCAGCAAGCGTCCATACCTGTCAAATCTCTGTTTTCCCGGCTGGATAGCAACCTTATAATGTTGCCTTGCCAATAATTCCCGTAAGGCTTCAGTAGCCTGCCCTGCATAGGGCTCTGCTTTTTGCTTACGATAACGCAGATGCGCTGTTTCAGGCGTATCAATACCAATAATACGCACCTTGCGCTGGTCAGTAAGCTTCAGGGTATCACCATCATAAACCCATTTAACTTTAACCCACTCAATGCCCGCTGTCGGCATTGCACAGCTCCCAGCACTATCAGCAAATGCCTGAGTAATGGCACTAACAAAAAACGTACAAACAAAAAAGGCGCTCAATTTGAGCACCTTTTTAAAACTATCAGCAAACGTCATAAAACGCATTGCTACCAGTCTATGTGTTACTTCTTTCTACCATAACGCTGGTTGAACTTGTCAACCTGACCAGCAGCTTTATTAAGGCTCTGCTTGCCAGTGTAGAATGGGTGAGAATGGCTGGATACCTCCACTTTCACAAGTGGATATTCATTGCCATCTTCCCATTGAATGGTTTCTTTGGTATGGATAGTCGAGCGCGTCAGGAAGGAAAAATCAGCGTTTAAGTCCTGAAACACAACTTCTCTGTAATTTGGATGAATGTCGGCCTTCATGGGAAGATCCTCTGTATATATCTGTTGACGAATTTTAAAGAGCGGGAATACTAGCAGAAGATCCCGCAGGGCACAAGACCAGCTTGTGAATCAACTGGCAGCACTTTCTACGTCATGGTGCCAGCTTCATCTCATCAATGAATATCTCGGGTTTACTTTGTCAGACTGGCAAACAAGAGTGGAAGCTGCTCAGGGAGTCGGTCAACATGATCAACAACCGTGTAATTATTCTCGCCAAAAATACGTTTTACATAGCTATCCGCATTTGGATCAAGTGTCAAACAGTAGGTCAGCACACCACTAGAATAAAGCTCTTCAACCGCTTTTTTTGTATCATGACGAAGATGCTGAGGATCCCGCTCATCAATATCAGCAGGCTCTCCATCGGTAACAAGGAGAATCAGCTTGCGCTTTTCCTGCTGCTTTAGCAAGTGGTGTCCAGCATGACGCAGCGCGCCTCCCATTCGCGTTGAGAGCCCCCCTGCCATACCCGCCAGCCGTGATTTAGCTTCATCATCAAAGTGCTGGTTAAAATCTTTAAAACGATAATACTGAACATCATGGCGACCATCAGAAGCAAAACCATGAATAGCAAACGGATCACCAATACCCTCTATAGCTGTTGCCACCAAGGTTGCAGCTTCGCGGGTCAACTCCAGTACAGTTTTCTCAGAACCAGCTATTTTCTCATTCGTTGATTCAGACAGATCAAGTAATACAATAATACTGATGTCCCGCGTTTTCAGCACATTCCGCATAGTAATTCGTGGGTTGGGCTGTTCACCCATACGAATTGAGACCATCGCATCAACAGCAGCATTAATATCAATTTCATCACCATCTTCCATACCACGTTGACGTTGCACACCTTCAGGGGTTAGAAGATCTATTATCTGCTTGATTCGATAGACAATGGGTTTGTGCTCTGCAAGAATATTATCAATAAGTTCAGGGTCACCCTTAGCTTGTCTGCGTTCGAAAACTGTCACCCAGTCAGGACGGTGTAGCTGTATCTGATAATCCCACTCATGATAGTGGAACGGGTCAGACACAGGCTCCTTTCCCCACATATCATTAAAGCTGATTTGCTCATCTGTCAGGTCATCCTCATAGGGACGAAAGTTTGTTTCACAGACCCAAATTTCCTGAGCATCATCCCCTGCCAGCTCACAATCCACTTCATTGGCCATTTCAATCGCACTCACATATTTGCGCACCTGCCGCTGACTAGCTGCTACATACTCAAAGCCAACCTCCCAGTCAAATTCAGCAAAATGCCAGATAATACGATTGTCATCTCGGTAAGGGATCCGATGTCGCTCAAGTATTCTCAAACTGGGAACAGCCTTGCGCTGACTGAATATATTGAAAAGCGCCATTCCCATTACCCAGGAAAAGTGATTATCATCCTGGTTAGCCTCAATTTCCCTGTGAAACTTGCTAGCAAATTCATTTAGCTCGTCATCTTCAGAACGCACACTTTCGTCTAGCAGCATAAGAGCTAACCGTTCCAAAATAACCACAGTTTCATGCTCAACAGGTTCTTCGTACGGTACCTCCATCAATGAGCGCCAGAGTTTTTTCAAACCGGGGAAATCCTGAGCAGCTTTGTATTCTACCCGAGCATCTTCCAGCAGACCAATAAAGAACATTTGGGCCGGGCTTAGCTCTTCGCCCGAAATAGCACTGCTAGAGTAACTCAGGTGCGCTGCCATGTGAGCAGCAATAGCCCGATATAACTCAAGACCGGGAATACGCTGACCCTCAACTCCAACGTCATCCACTGCATCGGGCATAAAAAGAATATTGTTCTCAATATAAGGCCGGAAGTCAGCAAAATCAGCACCCGTTGGGCGCAAGAAAAAATCCCTTGCCCATAAAGCGCGCAGATAGAAATTAAGCTTGCGCTGCACCTTGACAAACAGCACACCACGACGCTCTTTCTCCAGCATGGCGCGACTGTCTTGAGATTCCAGATTAAAGTAGGCTGTCAGGTTATCAAAGTCTCGGCGATACGCCTGAGCACCAAAATTGGCCCAACGGCGTAAACCACTCAAAGTCAGTTTGGACAGCAGCTCATCCATATGATTTAGCATGGGGCGCAGCCCACGCGCTGCTGTAGAAGCAAGCTGATGAACAAGTGTTAAATACCCACGCAACAGCGACGCATCACCCAAACGGCGAGAAGCTGTTGGTAAACTAGCCAACAAGAGCGAAATTACCTCACCAGAGGTCATAGAGGATAGCTTCATCGCAGCAGTAACAACATCAGGGATGATATCCTCGCCACACTCCTTTGCCACCAGAGGCATTTCTTCCAGATAGGTTACAACCAGGTCACTCCCACGCCCCAGGTTGCATAATGCCTTACCACCGTCCATATAATCTTCAAGACCTGACGGTGACATGATACGCGCAGCATCATAAAACGTACTTTCCAGCACATCTCTTACTTCAGGAGCGACTTTCTCCAGAAACTCTGCGTAATCTTCCAGATGAATAGACATCGTTTAGCCAAAGAAGGTTTGAACTGCGGCATCCAGAGTGTCACGCATGTCTGGATCATCTGTTAATGGCGTCACCATTGTCATACTACAGGCGATATGTGGGGCGACACCACTACTAATCAACTGTGCTGCATAAACTAACAAGCGCGTCGATATACCCTCATCCAGACCATGCCCTTTTAAATTACGGGCACGATGTGCAATTTGCACCAACTTGCCAGCAGTGTCAGAGTCAATACCTGCCTCTTTGGACACAATGGCAACTTCAAGTGTTTCCTCAGGATAATCAAAGTCCAAACCGCCAAAACGCTGTTTAGTGGATTGCTTCAGGTCTTTCATCAGGCTTTGGTAGCCAGGGTTATAAGAAATAACAAGTTGAAAGTCAGGGTGAGCTTCAACCAATTCACCCTTTTTATCCAGTGGCAAAGTACGGCGGTGATCGGTCAAAGGATGGATTACAACAGTTGTGTCCTGACGTGCCTCGACCACCTCATCCAGATAGCAGATAGCACCCATCCGTGCCGCCGTGGTTAAAGGTCCATCCTGCCACCTGGTTCCATCTTTATCTAACAGAAAACGTCCCACCAGGTCTGATGCTGTCATATCCTCATTACAAGCTACAGTAATAAGAGGCTTCTGCAACTTCCAGGCCATAAACTCAACAAACCGTGATTTACCGCAACCCGTTGGACCTTTCAGCATCATGGGCATACGCACACCATAAGCAGCTTCATAAAGTGAAATTTCCTGATTCACCTCTTCATAATAAGGTTCTTTATTGATGGTGTACTGTTGTGGATCTACTGTTAAATCAGACATAATGCTATTCCATAGATGTTACATAATGGTTAGGAGCTGTTGAGGCTGATCCCCAGGCTTCCAGTAAAAATAATCTTGATAAGTGTTCAAAGTATGACGTGTTCGGTCATCATCTAAACAGCTATAAAGATCATCTACACTGTGTGTGCTAGCCCTACTCTTCCCCAAAGGTCTCATCATCACCAGACCAACCTGCACTTTTCGCATTTTTAAATGCCTCACCATGAATACGCTGATGACGCTGCGCCAGCTCCTCTGGTAACTGACTAACCAGGCAGCCATATTTATCCCATTCCACATTGACTTTCTGCAATAAAGCATCAATCCCTGCAAGATTCCAACCTTCGCACGTTTCTGTTTCCGGAATCAGTCCAAACACCCAGGCATCACGGATTATCTTGCCAATTGCAGTCATACCACCATTAATATCGTGGTTGACTCCTATATAGCGATCAGGTTTTGACATGCGACTTATTCCTGAATGATAAATAGATGGAAAGTCCTCTGGATATCAATGACAACCAGAGGCACTCTTATTCTTTTTCCGTTCCAGACTATACTGTCTGACCGCGATAAATTACCATCGCAGCACCAGCACACTGGGCGAAGTTATCAAGACCCAATAAACGCACATGGTTGTTCGGGTGTGCCGTTTTACATGCTTCAATTTCTTTTAAAACATTCTCCACTTCAGTTTCACCAAACATAGGCAATTTCCACATATACCAGTAATGACCACCAGCATTTTCAGGCTCAGTATGCTCAATAACAGGGTTCCAGCCTTTACTCAGAATGTACTCAATCTGGGTACGTGTTTGCTCATCAGACAGTGCTGGCAAATAAGAAAATGTTTCGAACTTGCGACTCTCCGCATTACCTAAGCTTGATGCATAATCTTGCACGTCACTCATAGTGTATTCTCCAATAAAATTAAAACTTTAAGTATCGATCAGCTGCTGTGATCTAAACATTCAGCGACCATGACCAACTGGGTCACAGCAGGTCATGGTAAACGCTAGTTGCGAACGCTATTTATGCGCGACATCAAGCTTGTCGACCGTATCAAATTCAAACTTGATTTCTTTCCAGGTTTCCATTGCTGCTGCCAACTCTGGGCTATGCTTTGCAGCAGCCGTTAGAATTTCCTTACCTTCTTTCTCAAGCTCACGACCCTGGTTTCGAGCTTCTACACAGGCCTCAACAGCAACACGGTTCGCCGCTGCACCAGCTGCATTGCCCCACGGATGTCCCAAGGTTCCACCACCAAATTGCAACACGGAATCATCACCAAAAATACTCACTAATGCAGGCATGTGCCAAACATGGATACCGCCAGATGCTACAGGCAATACACCAGGCATCGAGCCCCAATCCTGATCAAAGAAGATTCCCCGTGAACGATCCTCCTTAACATACGAATCACGCATGATATCTATCCAGCCCAGTGTCGCATCACGATCACCTTCAAGCTTGCCAACAACCGTACCTGAGTGCAGATGGTCACCACCCGAGAGGCGCAATATTTTGGTCAACACGCGGAAATGGATGCCATGGTGTGGATTTCGATCAAGTACCGCATGCATGGCACGGTGAATATGCAACAACATACCGTTATCCTGACACCATTGTGCCAGCTGAGTGTTTGCTGCCCAGCCACCAGTAATGTAGTCATGCATGATAATGGGGGCGCCAATTTCTTTGGCATATTCTGCACGACGCATCATCTCATCTGCGGTAGGGGCAGTAACATTGAGATAATGACCTTTGCGCTCACCAGTCTCAGCTTCAGCCTTGTGAATCGCCTCCATCACAAAGTCAAAACGATGTCTCCAGCGCATAAAGGGCTGAGAGTTAACATTTTCATCGTCCTTAGTGAAATCAAGCCCACCGCGCAGACCTTCATAACAGGCACGCCCGTAGTTTTTAGCAGACAATCCCAGCTTCGGTTTGATAGTACATCCCAACAGTGGACGACCGTATTTGTTTAATAAATCACGTTCAACCTGAATACCCTGCGGTGGTCCATTACACGTCATGACATAGGCAACAGGGAATCGAATATCCTCCAGACGCAATGCACGTAAAGCCTTAAACCCGAATACATTACCAACCAATGAAGTCATTACATTAACAACTGACCCCTCTTCAAACAGATCAATCGGGTAAGCGATAAATGCATAAAAACAGGTATCGTCGCCTGGAACATCTTCAATGGCATAAGCACGCCCTTTGTAATAATCAAGATCCGTTAACAGATCCGTCCAAACTGTCGTCCAGGTGCCCGTTGAAGATTCTGCTGCAACAGCTGCAGCGACTTCTTCACGTGGAATGCCATCCTGCGGGGTTACTTTAAAACATGCCAGAATATCTGTATCTTTCGGAGTATATTCCGGCATCCAATACGTCTCGCGGTATTCTTTTACGCCCGCATCATATTGCTTGACTGCCATATGTCTAATCCTCTTCGTGTCGAGTAAATAAAATTGTTCTTCCGAGTCCCAGAGCTAACTAGGAGGACTCCACTTACCAGTTGCTGTAGCAGGTTATTTTCACTCTGCCAGCACCTGCTAGTCGAAGAAGTGTGCAGCAATTCACTAATAAGTAACACTAAGAATATCTAGACTAACTAGTAAGTAAATTTTATTCTTAGATAAGCTATTGATTTTGCTAAACACAGACTGTAAGGGCTATTGCTTTCTTGTTTTAAACAGGATAACTACTTAGGAAATAACACATTCGTCTAATCTATGGGGGTTGCCCTCAGGAGCAAGACGCAAGATCATCCATTTATTCCCATCATAAAGAGTCAAAGCAAATATGCACCGCATCACCTTAAGACAAATTCAAATTTTTGAGACAGTAGCACGCTATGAAAGCCATACTAAAGCAGCAGCTATCATTCATATGACACAACCTGCTGTTTCCATGCAAATGAAACAACTTGAAGAGAGTATGGGTATAAAATTAATCGAACGTCATGGCAAATCCATTACTTTGACACGTGAAGGGCAAGCTCTTAGAAAATATACCAGTAACATAATGCAGTCTTATCGTGCCCTGGAATCCTACGTTGACAAGCTGAAAGGCTGTGAACGTGGAAACCTGAGTGTTTCTGCCACCACCACTGCCAACCACTTCACCTCACGAATTTTGTCTGAATTTTCACGACTGCATAGTAATGTCAATCTGACGCTGGACGTTACTAATCGTATAACTATACTCAAGCAGCTGGAATATAATGAACCTGATCTGGTAATTATGGGGGAGCCACCAGAAGGTCTCAACCTTGAATCAGAAATTTTTATGAATAACCCTCTGGTGATTATTGCACCGGCAAACCACCCACTGAAAAAGCAAAAAAACATCCCGCTCGAGCAGGTTCTCAAAGAGAAATTTGTCAGCAGGGAAGCAGGATCAGGAACCCGAAAAGCCATTAAAAAGCACATGAAAAAGCATCAGGTGAAGTGTGAAAGCGGACTGGAAATGAGCAGCAATGAAGCCATTAAACATGCTGTCGCAGCAGGCTTCGGTCTAGGAATCGTTTCACTGCATACCATTGAGCTAGAGCTCAAAAGTAACTACTTGTGTACGCTCGATGTTGAGACTTTCCCGATCCTGCGTCACTGGCACCTAGTAACTCGTAAAGGCAAACATATGTCACATATTGCCTCAGCATTTCGGCAATTCCTACTGGATGAATGTACCAACCTAACTTAGGTTGGATCTACCAAGCTTGTCCAAAGCATCCTGACGGGGGGGGCACAAAAATACCTCTTCAATCACCAGAAAGCCTAGGAGCTTGTCCGAGAACGAAAGGGAAGACCCGTGATGACCGTCTCGCCAGAGTTCGTTAGCGTATCCCTGGCGTGCGTTCGACTATAAAGCTGAGTGAGAAACTTGTGAAATTCACCCTGCATACGCAGCATGCTTTCCAAAGCCTGCTGATCATAGTAAACAAACTCGTAAGGAACCGGATCTTGTAGGTTACTACGCTTATGATACATGAATTTTCGCCAGGCAAACTCAACATAACTACGCCGATGCGCATCTACAAACACCACTTCACTAGCATCAATAATCGCCTGATATTGCATACTTCTGACGGGTACAAAAACACAATCCCTATTACTCTGGTGAAACAGAGTACGCATCACATTATAGGTACTAGCAGGCAGCAAACGCTGCTCAACACCTAACTCCTCGCCTTTATAAAAAATCTCCATAGGATACTGAGTTCACAATTTGAAGTATTCCGGCTATAGCTAGCTTAACACCTGAACCCCATCAGCCCCACCCAGAATCAGCACATCTGCGGGACGATGCGCAAAAATACCTACCGACACCACGCCAGCAATCTGGTTAAGAGTTGTTTCCATTTCCAGTGGATTCAGGATTTCCATGTTATGTACATCAAGAATGATATTACCATTATCCGTGGTAAATCCCTCTCTCAATACTGGTGTACCACCCAGTTTGACAATGTTACGCGCCACCATGGATTGCGCCATTGGAATCACCTCAAGCGGCAACGGAAACTTTCCCAACACTGGCACCAGCTTGCTTTCATCGGCGATACAAACAAATTTGTCACTACCTGCAGCGACAATTTTCTCGCGTGTCAATGCACCACCGCCTCCTTTTATAAGGTGCAAATGCTTTGTGGATTCATCCGCACCATCAACATACAGCGACAATTGCCCTGCCGTATTGAAATCCATCACCGGAATGCCGTGACTTTTCAAGCGCTCCTCACTGGCAATCGAACTTGCAACCGTGCCGTCTATCTTGCCTTTAATGCCAGCTAAGGCATCGATAAAATAATTTGCTGTTGAACCTGTCCCTATGCCCACTATCATGCTAGGCTCAACATAATCCAGTGCAGCCTCAGCTGCGGCTTTTTTCATTTCATCTTGATTCATTATTGTTCCTTACGATCCATTCTCTCAAGTCAGCACGCATAATACGAAGAATCAACGGTCAATACCAGTATGCAATGGTACTGAAAATGCCATTTGATAGCTGCTATACGATTCTGATCAGAAAATAAGTGGCATAAAATAAAAAAAGGCTGTCCAGGAGCAGAAACAGCTACGGTTTCAGTCTCAGACAGCCCCACGTCCCCATACCTACTCGCTCAGATAGAAATTACTCCGATCCCGCCTGTTTTTTCTTACCCATAAGACCATAAACCCAGGTTCCTGCAAGAATCCCTGCAACAACAGGAACACCAACCAGCTTCCCTTCGCCCAGCATGGCAACAGCTGTGCCGGGGCAAGAAGCTGTTAAAGCCCAGCCTATGCCAAAAAAGATACTGCCCATAATCAGGTTTTTACTGAAAGGTATCTTCATAAACTCAATCTGCTGTTGCACAATAATACTGCTTGCCTTCATGCGCTTAATCATCCAGACACCAACAACACCTGTCATCATGGCTACTGCTAACACTATCGGCAGTTGAAAGTCTTTAAACAAGAACATAGCAGCCTGGGTATCGAAGGATGTTGCACCGACTGAAACCAGCAAGAAGCCAAATACTACTCCCAAACCTAGTGATGCGCCTTTTTCTATTTTCATATGCATAACATACCCCCCGTTAGATTACCTTAAACATCAGCCACGTTGTTGCCGTGGCAACAACAAAAAACAACACTGCCGTCAACATACTTGCCCAGTTGAGCATAGCACCACCGACCAAAGCGTGACCTGTCGTACAACCACCAGCCAGACGGGCTCCAAAGCCCAGCAGAGTTCCGCCAATAAACAATACCAGCACTTTCAAAGCGGTACTTACAGGAAGCACCTGCTCATAAACCCCCATATCAAAACTTAATCCCCAGGAAGACTGAAAGACCAGCGTATGGATCAGTCCACCGATAGGCAATCCCAGGACAAAGAAGAACCGCATCGGATCAAGTGAACCAAATAAATTAATATCCTTGTGCAAAACATCAACCACACAAGCATAAGCACTGGAACAACCTGCTCCACGACCAATCATCAAAAAATGCAACACAACCAACCAGCCAATCAACAGTCCGCCCAGCCAGGCTGTAATCATATAGCTTTCCATATCTTCACCCCTGTTATATTAATAATCGGTAACTAATCGGCGTAAAAAACAGCGGAGGCGGTAAGCTATTGACTATTAGGGATACTGTAAATACACCCCTGCTGCCGAAGCACTAATAATCAATAACACATCACCTTGCATGCAATTACCCTGAGCAGTTACAAAAATCGTAACGCTATTGTTTATATGTTAATCACGAATGATTAGATTATATTATTAACACAAATTAAGAATATTAATATATACCTCTAGAGGTAGTTCGCTATATACTTAATTACATAGTTATTTATGCAAGCTCTATCTGAAGCAGCCTGATCATCCTTATCCATCCTGTACTGGCACAAGCAGTCAATATATTTCCATAAAAATAAACATGACTGGGAACAGCACAGCCTCCTCTTCTTGCACATTTTTTCCGGTCAGCGTATCTTCAGCGGATGAATAAAACACTGATCGAACGAATACTCACTGCACGTGTGTATGACGTTGCTAAAAATACACCACTTGAATTAGCACCGGCT
>JALVFC010000178.1 GCA_027030285.1 Thiotrichaceae bacterium
TCATTTAACGGCTAACAGCATGTTTTAAGGGACTGCGTCCCATAAAACAATATTATCTGGAAACTTGCCCGATAACTCCCTAAAAAGACCTTGTAGTCTTCTCTTTTATGCTACTTATAGTACTGATATCTCGATCAACTTACCATTTGTCTGCTTAACTTGTTATATGGGCACATTGCCTAGTTAATGATACCCCAGCTCAGGGTATAAATACACCATCTTTCCATGATTAGTTTTATTTCCATGTATAAATCTCCATTCTTAACAGAGATCTATGAGTTTATGCTGGCTCGGGGCTATAGTAAGCGGACGATAAGGACTTATATTTCCTGGATCAGGGATTTTATTGTTTTTAATGATAAACAGCATCCTGATAAGTTGGGTAAGAATGAGGTGGTCGCTTATCTAACTTATCTCGCTGTTCAGCGTACGGTGGCTCCGAGTACGCAATCTATTGCATTAAATGCGTTGGTGTTTTTGTATGGCAAGTTTTTGGGGATGCCTTTGGGTGATGTTAGTGCGTTTACACGGACGAAAAAGCGGGTGAAGTTGCCTGTTGTGTTGACGCAAGACGAGGTTAGGCGTTTGTTTGAGCATGTGCCTGCTTTTTATAAGTTGCCTGTTGGTATTTTGTATGGTTCGGGTTTGCGCAGGATGGAGTTGGTGCGTTTGCGGGTTCAGGATGTTGATCTGGATATGAAGCAAATCCGTGTGTGGAATGGGAAGGGGTTTAAGCATCGTTTTACGACTTTGGCGGTGGAGTTATTGCCTGCTATTGAACGTCAGATTATGCGGGTTAAGGTTTGTCTGGCTGAGGATTTGGAGAATCCTGATTATGCGGGTGTGTGGATGCCTCATGCTTTGGAGCGTAAGTTTTCGTCGGCTAACAAGTCTTTGGGATGGCAGTATTTGTTTCCGGCTACTCGGTTGTCGGTGGATCCGCATAGCGGGAGGTTGCGCCGTCATCATATTGATGAGTCTGTCATTAATAAGGTAATCAAGAAAGCGGGGCGGGATGCGGGGATTGGCAAGACGATCAGTTGTCATACTTTGCGCCACTCGTTTGCGACGCACCTTTTGCAAAGTGGGGTGGATATTCGTACGGTTCAGCAGCAGTTGGGGCATGCGGATGTGAAGACGACTGAAATTTATACGCATATTCTGAAGCAGGGGGCGGATGGGGTGAAAAGTCCGCTTAGTCAGTTGTTTTAAGAGTAAATATATTAATGACTTGCTGACTTACAAGACCAACCTATATCAAGACATCCGTATCAATAAGCATTAGAATCGGGGGCTTACGCAATTGTCTAACATAACTAGCTGGGTCGGCCATATCTTCTCTATCTTTCCACATGCCAAACATGGGCATGCCTCCCCAGCTTCTTTTATTAGTTTTATCTTCTGCATCAGTATTTGACGCTAATTCAGGCTCAATTGTGATTCGATAGGTTGATGTGGCAACTTCCTTTTAGTATTGCGCCCATTTAGCAGGAATATCTCTTTATCAATATACTCCAAAATCATTTTTTCCATCTGTATATCTCACTATCAAGATAGGTAATTAGGTGTTAAGCGAAGGCGGGATTATTCCACTGTTATACCTCTGCCTTAGCTTCATTCGCATCAATCACTTCATTACCTGCTTTTTTGCCTTTCTTTGTCTTTTTTGTTTTCTCTCCAGGGCGCCACATGCCGCCTGTGGTGAAGTTTTCCCAGCCTGTGCGTAGCCAGTTGATGAGGGAGAATGCCAGCCAGAGTGCCCATAGCAGCATGAGTATGCGGTAGGCTAGTAGTGGTACGCTGATGACCCAGGGTTGTGGTAGTTCGGCTGTGATTCTGTCCTGGTACCAGTGCAGGTGGTAGGCGGTTGAGCCGTTGCCAGATATTTGCATTTCTGGCCAGCCTAGCAGGCCTTGTTGCAGGGCTACCATAAGGGAGCCTAAGGCGATGAGTGTCAGTATGATGAGTAGTACCTGTGCGGTGTTGAATACTGCACGACTTGTCACTGCTTGCAAGCGGGGGCGATAGTTGAGGGCGAGTAACCAGCCGGCGACGACGATGATCATGAGTGGGGTTGCCAGGCTTAGGCCTGCGCCGAGCAAGAACCATTGCCAGATTTTCAGGGGGCTGTTTTTTAGTTTGCCCAGTATCACGGAACCGGTGAGGATGACGAGTAACACGCCCCAGAACAGTACGGCTGGCCCCATGACTGGACCGTGTGTGAATAGTACCCAGCGGTCTCTGCTCAGGTTGAGGTAGATGCTGTTGTTGACGCTGTCGATGCCGATATTGACTGGCAGAATGTTGAGGCGGGTTGTGATTGCCTTGTCCACGCGCCAGTTGACCTGGATTCGCTGCTCGCCTGGCACGATTGGCAGGCTGACCAGACGTTGTTGTTGTCTTACGGGTTGTATTTTGTTGTTGATGTTGACGGAGATGAGTTCTGCCTGTTCTGGCAGGGTGATGGTGTGTTGTCCGCCTCGGCTACTGCGTATTTGCAGGGTTAGTGTGGTTTCGCGCATGCGCTTGCCGACTGTGGTGCTGAGTATGCTGCGTTCTATGGTCAATGTGCGTCCGCTGATGCCTTTGGGGCGGCTGATTGCCAGTTTTATTTTTTCACCTGGCCAGGGTTTCCATTGGGGTAGCCAGGTGGTTCCCTGGTTGGTTTGGTGCATGGCGGGGATGCCGCTGATATTGACATGCCAGACGGGGCTGATGTCCAGTTTCCAGCTTTCTATCAGCCCCGGGGTTCGGCTTGCCTCCAGTTGCAGGCTGTCGCTGACGTCGAGTTGGGATTGCCACGCCAGGCTGCGCTGTGTGGATGACATATTGATTAGCAGCTTGCCATCTTCAATACTATAGGCGTTGCTGAGTACCGATTCATTCTCCAGCAGGGGGATTTTCATGCTGACGGGTGTGCCTGGGGGTGACAGGCGGGTGATGCGGGTGTCAATTAGCCAGTCCAGCCCCAGGTGCAGGGTTCTTTCTACCTTCAGGAGGGGTGGCAGGTAGTTGCTGTCTGCGGATTCGTCTTCGCTATTGGCTTGTGTCTCATCCTGTTTGCGTATCAGTTGCAGGGTTGAGGTTGGACGGTGGTTTTCGCGGATGCCTTCGACACTCCAGCCTTCTCCTTCCCATTCCACATAGCGGGGTTGTAATGGCAAGCTGAGTTGCACTTGTGGCTGGTGTGGCAGGCGACCTTGCATGACGATATTCTGGATGCCTTTGGGAACCAGCATCCAGAGTGTGCCATTACCATCTCTGGACAGGGCTTTGGCGGGCTGGTCTTCCAGCAGTACCCGTTCGGGTCGCCATTGTTCGCTGCCGCCGGGTAGTGGTACGGCGACATCGGCTGCGCTGTGAATCTTCAGGTACAGGGTTAGCAGTTGCGGGGACAGTTCCACTCGCATGGCTTCGATCTGGGCGCACTCTGGCAGGCATTCTTCTTCACCCAGCAGACGTTGTTGCAGGGTGCGCAGCATCTCGGCATCGGGGAAGACGGAACCAGTCTGTGGGACTGTTGGTGCTGATGA
>JALVFC010000179.1 GCA_027030285.1 Thiotrichaceae bacterium
CACGGTACTTATATTCTAAACTCCAAAGACCTACGTGCTGTAGAGCATATCCAACGCCTGGTTGATATTGGGGTAGACTGCCTGAAAATTGAAGGACGTACCAAATCACACTATTACACTGCACGTACCACACAGGCTTATCGCCAGGCGATTGATGATGCCGTTGCCGGACGGGACTTCGATGATAAACTATTGGGTGTACTGGAGAATTTGGCAAACCGTGGCTATACAGATGGTTTTTTTCAGCGCCATCATACTCACGAATATCAAAACTACATCGAGAATGCCTCTAAAGCCAACCAGCAACAATTTGTGGGTGAAATGATTAGCGCTGATCCAGAAACTGGCACAATCGATGTGGAAGTAAAAAATCGTTTTCAGGTCGGTGACAGGCTTGAGCTAATTATGCCCGATGGCAATAACCGCGAAATCACCCTGCAACAAATGACCAACCTGAAAGGGGAAACAATGGATGTTGCACCTGGCAGCGGACACCAGGTGCGCTTACCCGTGGGTGAAGTTTATTGTGACAAAATGCTGATTTCACGGTTCATATAATCACCAGGGTATATTTCAGGTGGCTCTGAACCAGCCGAAATAACAACTATTCAGCGTAACAATATAGCACGGCGGCAAGTTATTGATTATACACGCTTCGGCAGCAGGAAGTTGCCGTTGAGCTTACAGGGATGTATTCACAGCGTCCCGTATAATCACTGCATCATTTCGCTTGTCCCTGTTGAACTCACGCTCCATGACATGCAAGCGGGCACGAAGCAGAAAACCATCATCAAGCACGCCCTCATCCTGTACAGCCATCATCATCTGGATAAACATGCTGACCTGTTTGTTCCAGTTAGATGTATCCCATAGCTGGGTTTTCATATAAGCAGCTGGATCTGGCTGGTTAATACTAGCCTGCAATATTTCAAATTCATTTTTGAAAGAGAGAGACTGACAACTCGTCGCATTCTGCCCCTGATCCCGGTTGTAATTCGCCTGGGTATAATAAGCATAGTAATTTGTCATACTATGATTCTCCCAGCCAATAAAACGCATACCGCCTTGCAGACCATGTCCCAGTTCATGCACATCACCATGTGCAATCGGGCTATATGCCCAATAGGCATCATAGGGATTTCCCGAGCAGCCATATCCACAGGCGGCCTGGTCAGCATTCATGTGTTTGACCAGATCAATGGTTTCAATACTCCAGCCTTTGGCATTCGCAAAATCATGGATTTCCGGCTCAACATCAATGCCTGGCCCCTGGAAAATCATTAGCACTAAAGCTTAATTCAATTGGACCACCATAGGGAGATGTCAGCTCTAGCGTCTCATTGGGTGCAATCTCAAAATGAGTGCTTTGCAAAAAACAGGGCGTTTGTAACCATAATAGTCCCAGTGATGTGTCACCCGGGATCGCAAGGTATTAATAAACACCTTGACTGTCACATTACTATTGTCCAGCCGGGTTACACGGAAAGTCTGCCCAGGTAAGGCATACGCACCAGTAGCACGAAACTTTCTTCTGCTGGTGAGATTAACAGTACGTGTTGTCGGTGTGATGTGGCTAAAATCACTTCGGCTGAAGTTACCCATATCTGGCTGTAATGGATTTACTTTGCGGTATGTGTAAACAACATGATCAGCATAATAGGATTTCATAAAATCAAGATTGCCAGCATTCCCTTTATCCAGCGGAAAGTGGATGTTCTGCCGGAAGCGATCAGCAATTAATACCAATAACAGTGACACTGACACCCGTTGTCACTGTTTTATTGGTATTACTCACCTCAACAGCGAAATGATAGGTTTGGTAAAGACTTTGGTTTAATGCAGAAGTTGCAAAAAGCTTGCCATTGGCATCAATCACAAAAGGAACAGCTTGCTGAATATTGTATGTAATGGTATCAGCCTGCGGATTGTATACATTTAACTGACCGATTGGCGTAGCCAGTGAACTTCCTTCGACAAAGGTAAAAGTATGCGTGGCATCCACCAGGCGAGTAATAGCAAGTCCAAGATCAAAACTCAGATCAGAACTGCCTGGAGTGGCCTGATGCACTTCTACAGCAATCACATTATCACCTTCAACCAGAGCCGTTAATGGCAGTTCATGTGTGAGAAATGTCCCTTCAGTATTGCCAGCACCATGTGCCCTTGTCTGGTAATCAATCACTCCACCAGGCATATTATCCCGAACAACTTCAGTACCATTCAGATAAATCACCGCACCATCATCCCGCAACAACTGACACTCCAGTTTTTCATAGTCCTGTGGACGTTGCAGGTTAAAGTGCTTGCGGAAATAGGTTGTTATGTATTTATTGCTACTATCAGGTCCATAGCCTACAACCGTTGTTTCATCACCATCACCATAACCCAGCTGTGCAGCACCCGTTTGCCAGGCGCTATCATCAAAGCCAGTCTCCTGCCATGCCGTTGACTGATCAGTGCCATCATCAAGGTATTTCCAGCTAGAACCTTTAGCAACCAGGTCAGTTCCTGATGCGTAAGAAAGCTGAATGGAAAGGAAAAAACAAAGACAAGCTCCACAAAGTAATGATAGCGCTTTAAACATTTATTTAGCCCATTAAATATTGGTAGTTGTAATTGATAAGCCACCCCGACAGCAAATCAAATTCTCTTATTGTAAAAAATAGTCATGAACTACAACCTTACCTTTAAGCTAACAAGGCTTTATTACCTGGTTCAGAGCAAGTCACTAAAATTGGTCATTCTGGCGCAGGCCAAAATCCATGTAAGCAATAGCACTAAGGCAAATGGTAACTATTCATCGTAAATATATGATATTAGATATTTAAGTTCGCTTGTGATTCAGAAATAAGACTGCTATGCCCTATAAATTATTAATCACAGATCTCAGGTATACCACTCTGTCATCAGCAAACTGACTTTGTTTATTGTAATTAACATCCGCATCCTGAGTATAAATGCTAAACCTGCCACCCGCGATAAAGTCCCTTCTTTCATCGGCTATAACAATCGCCTGCGCTTTGACACTGGCTGGAGAGAGTGCCGTATCCAGATAGGTAATAAAGCGGCTTTTAAATTTCTGTTTGAAAGTTGCATTTAACATGAGCTTGTTAAACAGCACACTGACGAACTGGTCTTTAAAGATGTTTGAATTCATGAAGGCAAAGCTGTCAAAATTGGCTCCTGTACTGCGAGTAAAGCCGGTATCCACATCATCAAGCATAAACCGCCATTTAGCACCCGGCTTTTGCTCTCTCCACCAGCGTGCATTATTGGAAAGCCAGTCACTGTTTGCGCTGTATATCATAAAGATCATATAGTCCAGGAAGTTATCTTCATCAATCATGGTCAGCAAGGTTTGATAATTGGCATCAACAGACAGGTCGTTATTTTTGATAAAGTTAAAGAGGATATCAAAAGCATCTGCATTGCCAGCTCTCACATCATTGCGATCTACACTGATAATATCCACCTTTTTGGGATCCAGATTGGGGTAGTTAGAAGCCAGGAAGTCTTTGCTTTTCTTTTC
>JALVFC010000180.1 GCA_027030285.1 Thiotrichaceae bacterium
AAGAAACTTAACAGAATAATTTTTTTCATGATGTCAGCTTGCTATCTTCTGGCAAGCTCCCGTGCAATTCGATTACGTAATTTATAGGGTACTCCCTGATTCATCATCAAGGCAAATGTTTTAAGCTGGCCATTTTTTTCGATAAACCCTGCCAACGTGCTAACTTTGTTTAATGTACCCGATTTGGCATAGACACCAGGCTCTATTTCCGGCAACAGATGTTTCCAGCGCTTGAATGAGTCCAACAATTGCACGAGTTGGCGAGGTGACAGGCGATTGCTGCGAGACAAGCCTGCACCATCTTTCAGGGTAAAGTTATGCCAGTGAAAATGTTTTGTCAGGGTGCTTTGCATATAGTTTTGCACATCCTGAGCATTCGCGGCGCGTCCATAATACTCAGCACTTAGTGTCAGGATTAGCTGGTTAGCAATAAAGTTTGTGGAGTATTTCAACATGGGGCGCAACATTTCACCCAGTGTCTTGCTGTTGGTATGTGTATAGAAAGGGGCTTGCTGTGGCACTTTGCCACCCAGGATGCGCGTTCCTGCTGTCTTTACACCCTGTTGCTGAAGTAACGCAAGCAGCACCTCAGCAAAGTATTTCTCTGCCAGGCGCGGATCTCTGCCAGTATTCACCCGCAACGTGCCTTTTCTGAAACGCTTGCCCATGCTTCTGGCAATCGGAGTTAGCGGAGTTTGTGGCTCGGCGGAAACCACCCTGCCTTTTATTTTTTTGATATTGACCGTATTGAAATTGGCTGCCAGTGCGGAAGGTACGGCATCATATGGGTTATTGGTTCGTCCGGTGCCAGGCATTATCAGATCAGGTTGAAACAGGGAGTTATCCAGTACAATCGTATCTACCTGCTGGATACCATGTTTCTGGAGGCGTTGTGCTATCACGGCGATTTCTTCTGAAACCAGAAACGGGTCGCCACTGCCTTTAACAAACAATGTATGCGATTGTGGCTGCCAGTAAAAGTGGGTCTGAAAGCGAAATCCCTCTCCCCAATGCTGCAGCGCCAACCACGCTGTTACCAGCTTTGTGGTAGATGCAGGGATATAGGGCTTATCAGCATGTTCAGCCAGCAACGCTTGCCCTTTGCTGTCCTGCATTAGCAAACCAGCGTTGTGCAGCCGATAGAATGAGCTTAACGCACTATCTGCATACAGAGCAGGCGTAATAGTGAACAGGATTAACAGGGATACAAACAGGCTGGTGAGTCTTTTTTTCATTATTTTTACCATTTTTTTAACTCTCAGGCATAACCAGATAGTAGCCTAGGAGGCTGTCCGAGAACTAGCTTTTAAAAAACACAGCAACAACATATAGTGTTTTTTTATTACAATGACCACTATATATTGACTAAAATTTTAAGAAACTTAGTTCCGGACAGCCTCCTAGCCCGCATGCAATGCGGGAATAACCCAAGTGGCAATTCCCCCCCGGATTGCATCCGGGCTACTAGATGAATGCTGAATAGTTACTTTTTTCAAGCTTCTGGAAATCAGCTTATTACAATCTCATCAGCACTGTAAATGATCTTCAGATAAACCTGTAATGCTTGCGTACTGCTTCATGGATAATCCACTGGCACTCCATACCCTGCGGGAAAGTCACAAGATCCCCCTTACCCATCTCAACTGCTTCTCCATCAGTGGGAATCACAGTTACTTTACCCTGCAAAAAATAGCAGGTTTCTTCCATTTCGTAGTACCAGGGAAAATCAGCAGCCTCATGCGTCCAGATTGCCCAGTCGCTGACACCCAATGCATTTAATTCTACCTCATCGGGTTGACTAATCTTGATCTTTTTCATGACGACAATTCCTTATGCTTTATCATTTTATGCTATGCCTTGCCCTGGCTTTCCAGATAATCTTCATAACTCCCCATGTAATGGATAAATCCGTTTGGAGCGTCAGGAGTCAACTCAATAATCTGAGTGGCCAGTGAAGATACAAACTCGCGGTCGTGACTAACAAAAAACAATGTACCCGGATAGTTTTCCAGTGCCAGATTCAATGACTCAATGGATTCCATATCCAGGTGGTTGGTCGGCTCATCCATTAACATCACGTTGGGTTTTTGCAGCATAAGCTTACCAAACAGCATACGCCCCTGCTCACCACCGGAAATAACCTTAACTGACTTCTCGCTTTCTGGTTTTGAAAACAACAATCTACCCAATGTTCCACGCACCACCTGTTCATCATCTTCATCACCACGCCACTGATCCATCCATTCAAACAGGCTCATGTCTTCGGCAAAATCTTCGGTATGATCCTGAGCAAAATAACCCAACTGTGCATTTTCAGACCATTTAACGCTACCACTATCCGGCTTTATCCGCTCTGCCAGGCATTGCAACAGTGTCGTTTTACCAATACCGTTAGGACCGATAATGGCGATTCGTTCGCCCACATCCACCATAAGATCAAGGTCACGGAACAAAGGCTTATCATAGCTTTTACTCAAGCCTTTGACTTCCAGTGGATGCCGATTCAGCTCTTTTTTCTGCTCAAAGCGAATATAAGGGTTGACACGACTGGAAGGCTTAATCTCTTCCAGCTTGATTTTTTCAAGTTGTTTGGCACGCGAAGTTGCCTGCCTTGCTTTGGAAGCATTTGCGGAGAACCGGCTGACAAAAGCTTGCAGCTCTGCCATTTTTGCTTTCTTTTTGGCGTTTTCATGCTGGACACGTTCCAGGGCAGCTGTTGCTGCTGTCATATATTCGTCATAATTTCCGGGAAACATGCGAATTTCACCGTAATCCAGATCCGCCATATGCGTACAGACACTATTCAGAAAATGCCTGTCGTGCGAAATAATCACCATCGTGCTTTTGCGCTCCAGCAATAGTTTTTCCAGCCAACGAATGGTATTAATATCCAGGTTGTTGGTCGGCTCATCCAGCAACAGCACATCCGGGTCGGCAAAGAGTACCTGCGCCAACAGCACTCGCAACTTCCAGCCAGGCGCCACTTCACTCATCGGACCAAAATGCTGTGATTCCGGGATTTCCAGCCCCAGCAGTAATTCACCTGCGCGTGATTCAGCGGTATAGCCATCCATTTCTCCAAAGGCTATTTCCAGGTCTGCTACCTTTATGCCATCTTCTTCTGACATCTCTGGCAGAGAGTAGATACGATCCCGCTCTGCCTTGATCTCCCATAACTCTTTATTGCCCATAATGACCGTATCAATGACACTGTATTCTTCAAAGGCAAACTGATCCTGCTTCAAGGTTGCTACTCGAGTATCCGGAGCAACAGACACACTCCCCGATGTAGGCGTCAGCTCTCCACTGAGGATTTTCATAAATGTTGACTTTCCCGAACCATTGGCGCCAATCAGACCATAGCGATTGCCGTTGCCAAATTTTATCGAGACGTTTTCAAAGAGTGGTTTGTCACCAAACTGCATGGTGATACTGGATGCTGAGATCAAAGTGAATTCCTGCTATAGAGTTAGTGTAACTACTCAGCGTAATAAACAGATGAGTCGGTAAGTTGTTGATTATAA
>JALVFC010000181.1 GCA_027030285.1 Thiotrichaceae bacterium
ATATCGTGTTTGATTATTTCCTGGTTTCATGTTGATGCAGCAATAACGCCATGCGTACCAGACGGGTGACGGCATGGACAGACAGCGTTGCTCCTGTAATCCCATCTATATGCCTGTCCAGTTGCCTGTCAGCTTTCAATCCGGCCTGTATAAACTGTTTTAGAAAGAACGGGTATTTCACTTCCCAGCCCCGGCTTTCATGAAATGCCAGAATTTCAACCTTGCTAATATTTCCTTGCTTGTCAATCACAACACCCGTAGTAATAGGTTGTTCCTTACCCACTTCTTCGAGTATCCAGGCAGATTTATCCGCTGACATCCAGTATTTCACCCTTAACTTTTTATAGGGGTGTTTTAGGATTTCATTGACCTGTTTTTTTAAATCATCTCTAAGCCAGACGTGCTTTGCTGGGGGGATTTTTCCTGCAAATACTTCTGATAAAAATGTCTCGTTGGTTTTATAAACCTCAGCATAAGCACTTTGTAGTGTCAGTATTAACGAACTAATGGCAGCAATGATGTAAACAATGATAAGGGATATGCTGACTCCCTTCTCTCCTGCACTCCCCCGGAAGGGGAAAGAGCTGCTGTAGTTGATACGAAGGGAGATGAGTGCTGATAACGGTTGTTTCATTAACATAATGTTTTACCTTAAAACTGATAACCAACACCCAAGTTAAAACCATCCGCAGCCTTACTGTCATCACTGGCATCCTGATTCTGGTAGTCTGCTTTAAAAACCACATGATCATTCAACCAGTAATTGACACCCACATCTGCCTGTGTGATTTCAGTATCTCCTGCTCCACCATTGTCCCACACGCTATAGCGTGTAAAAACACCCAGCTTTGGAGTCATCTTGTAGCTGGCTTCAATATAACCACCATCCTGCACGTCTTTTTTAGCTGCTTTTGCTGCTGCACCTTCCAGATCCCAACGCGCATACATTGCTTTAGCGCCCATACGCCCTTTATTAAAAATAACGTGAGTTTCAATGAGATTAGCTGTGTCTCCATGCGCTGCTCCCTGCGCAAAATCAGACTCATAATGTTCCGCTATAGCCAACTCCACCCCGGGAACTCCGGTGTATTTCAATCTGCCAGTGAATGCTAAATCCTCTGCATTTGCTTTCCCTCCCTTTTGACACCACTGCGGATATTGAACGTATCAGGTACATCCAGTCCTTCATGCAACATGGCATCATAACTAAGGCCATTTGGAAAATGCCCCGAGACACTAGCTCCTGCACCCCACCAGGTTGATGGAATGATGTTTTTTTCAACCAGATTCCGTTCAACCCCGTAGAAAGTGGTCAGCTCATGTGTGTCATTCAAGATGCCAATGGGTATAAGCATTATGCCCGCTTTAATGGATGTGTTAGCAGCGATATCATGCTCAATATAGGCTTGTTCCAGCTCAACTTCCCCGCTCCCTTCACCTGCCTCCAGAACACCAAAATGCTCGAATTCCAGCTCGGAATTAAAACGGGTCTTTTCTGAAAACTCATGTGCAAAGGTTATTACAAAGCGATGAAAGTCGAGTTCTTTTTTGCGCGTTCCCGCATCTGTTTGCAGGTTGTTGTAATGCAATTCACCATAGCCACCTATCTTTGTTTGGCTAACCTCGCTGGCTGAACTCTCCTGCTGTTTTTCGATAATGTCAGCCAGGCTATTAAGCTCAGCTTCCAGGCGTTTAATTTTCTCATCGGTAGTTTCTGCGTATGTTGTGGTACCCAGTCCCATACTTAGGGCAATTACTAAAGCCAGTCTTTTTTTCATATATCACTCCTGATATTTGCAAGGTCACCTCTACCTGCTTTAACGGGTAGGAATGTGCTTGCAGCACTGTTAATAAGAATCGCTATCATTTGCGTTTGATTTGGCAATGCTAAACGCTAATCATTCTCATTTCAATATCAGTTTTGGATTTTCTTTGATTGTAACTACTCAGCGTGATAGACAGCGGAGACAGTAAGTTATTTATTATTAGGGACGCTGTAAATACATCCCTGTAAACTCTGCGGCAGCACCCTGCTGCCGAAGCCCTAATAATCAATAACTCACCGCCTTACTTACAATTACCCTGAGTAGTTACCTTTGATTTTTTTGAAAAGACATAAAACCAACTAATTGTTGCGATTAAACAACTAGACTTTCTATGGGCTCATTAGTATATTGAATTCACCACATACTGTTTTCATGCATAGTCAATCAACGAAGTTTTCAATAATAAGAACAAGGCAGAACAACTGCCTGGTGACGTGTCTTCAAGTAGTCTGTTGGATGGGGAGAGCACAGAAAAGATCTTGATGATTTTTTAAAAGTGTCTAGTCGCGAGGACTAAATCAATGTCAAACAACTTCTTAACAAAGTGTATAGCAGGTTCTGTTGCCAGACTGCATCAATCATCCTTAAAAACAATAGCTACCGTAGCTTTATTAACACTGTCTTTACAAAACTTGCATGCTGCAAGTTCAGTGAGTCAATGGAATGGTGCAATTGTGTATGCCGGTAGCAGCAAGGTTTCCAGTGGTGTACCTGTTTCGAAATGCCACGTATTAACGAATGAACATGCAATACGACATTGGCAAAAGGTGTCTGTCGCTATAGCCCGACATAAATACATAGCCCGGGTAATAGCCATTGACAAGCATCATGATCTTGCTTTGCTAAAGCTGGACACCTGCCCGATTAGAAACTATGCCAAAGTTTCAAGTACTCAGCCCGTTAGAGGTGAAAAGCTTACCTCTGTTTATTACCGGTTTGGTCTTATTTTTAGCAAAAAAATGATTAAATCGACAGGAAGCTTTTTAGGCTACCTTGATGTGACAACAGAAGAAGACAAAAAAATGCTTTCAATGGTAATTGATGATAAACAACCCAGAAAAGGGGCTTCAGGCGGAGGTGTGTTCACTAGAAATGGCTTGGTATCAGTTATTTTTGGCGTGACGGATGGAAATATGCCGCATAAAACTTTTGCAGTGGATTATTTTTCACTGACTCAGTTCTTGAAAAAGAATAACATCTATCAGGAGTGATTTACCCGGTTTGCTAGCCATTAAAAGACCTGCTTTCTTAGCAGGTCTTTTAACAGGCTGTTGAAATTCGCTCAGGCGAGCACGAGACAAGGCGAAAACCGGCGAAAAAGCGCAGTTTATACGCAATAAATGAGCATTTTGAGCCGGTTTTCAACGCCGTATCGTG
>JALVFC010000182.1 GCA_027030285.1 Thiotrichaceae bacterium
CATCCCGAACTGTTGCTCAACCCAAAACCAACGGGTCTTCTCTTTGCACTACTGGCTATTGTCAGTAAGGAAATTCTTTTTCAATATACCAAACGCACTGCCAAGCTCATTAACTCTCCCATGCTACTGGCTAATGCCTGGCACCATCGCTCTGATGCTATCTCCTCACTGGTTGTTTTGGCGGGTATAGGTGGTGCGGTTTTTCTGCATATCCGTTGGCTGGATGCTGTCGCAGCCATTATTGTTGCAGGTATGATTTTGTATATGGCTTTACAAATGATCAAGGATAGTATTCTGGAGCTGGTGGATACTGCACTGGAGCCTGAACGTGTGCAGGAAATCCACCGGTTTATCGAAAAGATTGACGGTGTAAAAAGCTTGCATATGCTACGTACAAGGCAGATGGGAGGCAGTGCATTAGCTGATGTGCATGTACAGGTAAACTCACATATCAGCGTGTCAGAAGGTCATCATATTGCAGAAAGAGTTATGAATCAGCTGATGTCAGAGTTTCCGGAACTGCAGGATGTAACGGTTCATATAGATCCGGAAGATGATGAATCTGTGAGTCCCAGCAAGCACCTGCCGTCCAGAGAAGAAATCCTGCAAAAGCTTTGTCCTGAACTTCATGAATTAGGACTCACCGAGGATGATACCATTACGCTACATTATCTGGATGGAAAGATAAGTTTGTTTATACATCTTGCTAGTCATGATCTTGCCGATAAAACTGAGTACATCAAGCAGGTATGCGATAATCATGATGACATAGATAGTGTTTCTGTTTATACGAAGCAGGCATAAGCATGCACTTTTACCGTGCATGATGTATAGTTTCGGTGCATTTTGGCAAACGGAAGGTGCAAACAGACGTAGCCTTGCTGTTTTTTAAACGTAACTACTCAGGTAAATAAACAGTGCATGTGCTAAGTTATTGATTATTAGGGATGCTGAAAATACATCCCTGTAAGCTCTGCGGTAGCACCCCTGCTGCCGAAGCCCTAATAATCAACAACTCACCGCCTTAACATACAATTTCCCTGAGTAGTTACTTTATAAACATCGATTAGATTATAAATTAAACACTCTCTCGTGTTATCAAGTATTTCTTTGTATGGCATGATTTTTGCTTTGATTTATAGCTAATAACATATTTAACACCCGAACCTGGCTGTTACTCTCTGCATACCAGTAATAACAAGGTCGGTTCAATTGATTTTAGTATCCAAAAAGAGGAAAAGGAAAATGAGTGGAAGTGAATCCCGCGCACAAGCGGTCCATCAAATCACCAACCGCGAACCCATAGCGGTAAAAAAACCAAAATCACTGGAAAAAATCTGGGCAACGGATGTTTTTACCTTGGTGAAAATGGAAGAAGCCCTATCTAAAAAAGCTTACAAGGCCGTCAAAAAAACAGTAGAAACTGGTGCTCCTCTGGATCCTGCTGTTGCTGACCTTGTTGCAGCAGCTATGAAAGAATGGGCGATGTCTAAAGGCGCCTATTATTTTTCTCATGTCTTTTACCCCATGACAGGTGCTACCGCTGAGAAGCATGATGGTTTCATCATCACCGATGCCAGTGGTAAAGCTATCACTGAATTCAATGGTAGCCTGCTGATCAAGGGTGAGCCAGACGGGTCATCTTTCCCTAACGGAGGTATCCGTCAAACTAATGCTGCTCGGGGTTATACTGCCTGGGATCCAACTAGTCCGGCTTATATCCTCGACACTGAAAATGGCGCAACACTCTGCATCCCTAGTGTATTTGTCTCCTGGACGGGAGAGGCACTGGATAAAAAAGTTCCTCTGTTACGTTCTAACGCTGCCATGAATGAAGCTGCACAGAAAGTGTTGAAATTGATGGGAGAAAAAGAAATCGCTCCGCTAAATTCAAGCTGTGGCGCTGAGCAGGAGTACTTTCTGGTAGATGCGAACTTTGCCAATTTGCGTCCTGACCTGATGCTTGCAGGTCGCACTCTGTTTGGTGCAGAAGCAGCCAAAGGTCAGCAATTCGATGATCATTATTTTGGTGCGATTCCCGAGCGCGTACAAACCTTCATGCAAGATGTTGAAATTAAACTGTATCGTTTAGGCATCCCTGCGAAAACACGCCACAACGAGGTTGCACCTGGACAGTTTGAAATTGCACCTTACTTTGAAGCCGCCAATGTTGCTGCCGACCATCAGCAAATGATCATGACGGTTTTAAAAACCACTGCAAAGAAACATGGTTTTGTCTGCCTGCTACATGAAAAGCCATTTGCAGGCATTAATGGTTCTGGTAAGCACGTCAACTGGTCTGTCGGCAACTCTACGCAAGGGAACCTGCTAGATCCTGGCAATACACCACATGAAAATCTTAACTTCCTTTTATTCTGTGGTGCCGTAATCCGTGGTGTTCATTTATTCGGTCCTCTGCTGCGTGCGGTTATTGCATCTGCTGGTAATGACCATCGTCTGGGTGCTAACGAAGCTCCTCCAGCCATTCTTTCAGTTTATCTTGGGACACAAATTGAAAGTATCTTTGACCAGATCAGAGATGGTAAAATTGATGGTGTAGATGAAGGCGGTATCATGGACCTGGGGCTGTCGCAGATTCTGCCATTTGATAAAGATCCTGGTGATCGTAACCGTACCTCTCCATTTGCCTTTACTGGTAATCGTTTTGAATTCCGCGCAGTAGGTTCTAACCAGTCAGTTAGTGGCCCTCTAGTTGCCATGAATACCATGCTGGCTGATTCATTGAACTGGATAGCTACTGAGCTGGAAGCTGAACTGAATAAAGGTACGGATCAAGCTGCCGCTGTAATTGCCGTTCTCAAGAAGCTGATGGCAGAGCATGGAAATGCTGTATTTGGTGGTGACGGCTATTCTGCAGAATGGCACAAGATGGCTGTTGAAGAGCGTGGGCTGAAAAATATTCCAACGACAGCAGATGCGTTACCTGCCTTAAAATCACCGGAAGTGGTGAAGCTGTTTGATGAGACTGGCGTACTTTCGCCTCGTGAACTGGAAAGCCGTTTTGAGGTATATGCCGAGCAGTATGTGTTATCAATTGAAGTTGAAGCCAAGCTGGTTGTCGATATCGCAAAAACTCAGGTTTATCCAGCAGCAATGCGTTATTTATCTGATCTTGCGATGGCTGGTGCCAGCATGTCTGATATGGGTGTTGAGCTGGATAACAGGGTTGCCCAGACAGTTGCCGAGCAAAGCAATGCTATGATGAGTGCTGTCAGTAAACTTGCTGAAGCAATGGAAAAAGATGACTTTGCTTCAGAAGAAGAGCATATGCAGTACTGTGCGAATGATATCCGTGGCTTAATGGACGAAGTTCGCTCACATGTGGATGCACTTGAGAAAGAAGTGGCGGATGAGCTGTGGCCGCTACCGAAGTATCAGGAAATGCTTTTCATTAAGTAATATAACCAGCAGGTTATAGCAATAATAAAAAAGGTCGCTGAACAGCGACCTTTTTTATGACCTATTGCGGGAGGTGTTTTATCAGGAGATAGATT
>JALVFC010000183.1 GCA_027030285.1 Thiotrichaceae bacterium
CACAATATCGACCTTACCATCTTGCATGCGCTTTAAGGTCTCCCTTGTCTCCTTGGCAGAGCGGAAGCGAGACAGGGATTCGATAGTAAATGGCCAGTCTGCAAAGCGATCCAGAAAGTTCTGATAGTGCTGTTGTACCAGCAGGGTGGTGGGCGCAATAATCGCAACCTGTTTGCCTGCATTGGCAGCGACAAAGGTAGCACGCATGGCGACCTCGGTTTTACCAAAGCCAACATCACCGCAAACCACACGATCCATAGGTTGTGGTGCCTGCATGTCTTTTAACACCTGTTCAATCGCGCCGAGCTGATCAAGTGTTTCCTCAAAGGGAAAACTGGAGGCGAAGTGATTGTACTCTACGACATCAATGGCAAAGCTATGTCCTTTTTCTGCGGCACGTCGGGCGTGTATTTCCAGTAATTCTGCGGCAGCATCATGCGCTTTTTGTGCTGCTTTTTTCCGGACTTTATCCCAGTGATCCGTGCCCAGCTTGTGTAGCGGTGCATTATCCGGACTCACGCCCGTATAACGGCTGATCAGGTGCAACGAGGAAACGGGGACATACAGCTTGTCACCACCACGATATTCCAGCATCAGGTATTCTGCATCATCCAGTGTTTGCATGCCCAGATAACGCCCCACACCGTGTTCTTCGTGTACCACTGGCGCACCTTCGCTGAGATCAGTGAGGTTACGGACGATGGCATCTGCATCGCGGGTGGGTTTTTTACGGCGGCGTTGTTGTTGTACCTGCTGGCCGATCAAAAGCGCTTCGGGAATAATGGCAATCTGTTCGTCATGTAGCCATAGCCCTTCGGTCAGCGGGGCAACGGTGATGCAGTGTGGGTTGTCATTGTGTAAAAATGCTTGCCAGCTATCGACTGTCACGGGTGTATAGCGATTGCCGCGTAACAGGCTGATCAGTTCTTCACGGCGTCCTGCAGATTCAGCAATAAACAGTATTTTGCCAGGATGTTCGGCAAGGAATTTTTTCAGCAAAAACAGGGGTTCTTCAGCGCGTGGTTGTATCAGCAGGGAGGGCAGGGGGCTGACCTGGTAATTGTTACAGTTTTTTTCCTGCTTGAAGCGATGCGTGGTAATGGTTTTGTGTTGCCGGATATGCTGTGTCAGCTCTTCAACACTTAAAAAGATAGCTTCCGGTGGCAGGATGGGGCGTTCGGTATTGTAGCGGCGTTGCTCATAGCGGTCTTCAACACTGGCTATAAATTCCTCAGCAGCCTCCTGGACTTCCTCGAATTGCACCAGTAGCGTGTTTTCAGGCAAATAATCAAACAAGGTGGCGGTTTGTTCAAAAAACAGAGGCAAGTAATATTCAATTCCTGCCGGTGCAACGCCTTCACTAATACTGTTGTAAATAATGCTCTGGGTGAGATCGCCTTCAATCTGGGTGCGATAATGTTGTTTAAAGGTCTGAATGCCCTGTTCAGTGAGCGGGAATTCGTGGGCGGGCAGTAATTCAATCTGCTCGATGGTTTCCTTGCTGCGCTGGGTTTCCGGGTCAAAACTGCGGATACTGTCAATTTCATCATCAAACAGGTCAATACGAAACGGCTCACTGGAACCCATCGGGAACAGGTCAATCAGCGAGCCGCGTGAAGCATACTCACCATGTTCCAGCACCTGACTCACATGGCGATAACCGGAGCGTTCCAGTTCATCGCGCAGCAGTTCAATATCGAGTGTGTCACCCACGCGCAGCGAAAAGGTATTGGCAGTGACAAAATCAGTCGGTGCCAGGCGATGCATTAATGTCGGTGCCGCCACAATCAAAATACCCTGGCTGGTTCTGGATAAAACGGCAAGCGTTTTCATGCGTTCGGAAACAATATCTTCCAGCGGTGAGAAGACATCATAAGGTAGCGTCTCCCAGTCAGGGAATACATGAATATGCTCACTATCTGCAAAGAATTGCAGCCCTTCTTCAACCTGATAGGCAGTGTTCATATCAGGGGTAACGACCAGCAGCAAACCCTCAAATTCAGCGGCAGCATGTGCCAGCAATAACTCACGAGAGCAGCCATGCAGCTGTCCCCAGCAGGTATGATCCTGGTCAGAGGAAGGTAGTGCCGGATGAAGGGTGGATGCTTGCATATTGAAGGTTACCGAAAGCACAGGAAGAATTAAAAAAGGGGGATTGTAGCGTTTATGGTGGTGTTGTGAAACAGGATATTAGTAAATTATTGCTCATTGCGTAATGCGCAATAATCTATATAATATTTCCATGATTAAAAGTTTTAAGCACAAAGGTCTGAAGCGTTTTTTTATCAGTGGCAGTTTGTCTGGTATACAACCGAATCATGCTGAAAGACTTCGTGACCGTTTAGCTTTTTTACACGCAGCAGTAGTTGTTGAAGATATGAATAAGCCAGGTTATCGGCTGCATGAATTAAGTGGTGAGCAGAAAGGGCGCTGGTCGATCAATGTTTCAGGTAACTGGAGAATGACATTTGAATTTATTGATGGCGATGCATATGTCGTTGATTACGAGGATTATCATTAAATGAGTATGACACAGCACAATCCACCCCATGTTGGTGGTCTGATATACAGAACTTATATTGAACCCTTTGAGAAAATTTCTGCCAATAAAATTGCCGATGCACTGGGTGTTGCTCATAGTACTTTTAACCGTCTTATCAATGGTGTATCTGATTTATCCCCTGAAATGGCAATACGTCTATCAGTCGTATTAGGAGGTACTCCTGAAAGCTGGATGCGTATTCAGGAAAATTATGATCTGTGGAGTGCCAAAGACAAGGTGAATATGAAAGCACTTAAACGTATAGATTTTGATGAGGTTGCGTAATATCCACCTTGTTTTATTTCATACACGTTTCTAAGTTCAAAAGTGTGCCATAATCCCTGCATGGAAGCAGAACGTATACAGAAAATACTAGCCAGAGCTGGCTACGGTTCACGGCGCCAGGTTGAGCGCTGGATGGAGCAGGGCGAGGTGATCGTAAATGGCAAGGTTGCCAGTCTGGGACAGAAAATTACGGATCAGGATGAGGTGATTTTGCGTGGGCAAAAGTTACGTTTGTCCAGCCGCTTAAATGGGGTTAGCAAGGTGCTACTTTATCATAAGCGGGTTGGTGAAATTTGTACCCGGGATGATCCTGAAGGGCGTAAAACCGTTTTCGAGAGTCTGCCGGAAATCAAGCCGGGGCGCTGGATTTCAATCGGTCGGCTGGACATCAATACGGACGGGCTATTGTTATTTACCAATGATGGCGAGCTGGCAAATAAGCTGATGCATCCTTCTTCTGAAATTGAGCGTGAATATGCGGTGCGTGTGCTTGGCGAGGTGACGGGTGATATGCTCAAACTCATGCAAAACGGCGTGATGCTGGAAGATGGTCTGGCACATTTTGACAATATCCGTTTTGCCGGTGGCGAAGGTGCTAATCAGTGGTATCACGTCACCTTAAAGGAAGGGCGTAACCGTGAAGTGCGCCGCTTGTGGGAGTCTCAGGGAGTGACAGT
>JALVFC010000184.1 GCA_027030285.1 Thiotrichaceae bacterium
CCAGCCCGCCCATCATCTCCAGCCCAAGAGAAAGCGGAATAACATCCAGCAGCAGCATTTCCTCATCCGGTTTATTACCTGCCAGTACATCTGCCTGCAACGCAGCACCCACGGCAACCACACGGTCTGGGTCAATATCCACCATTGGCTGTTTTTCAAAAAACGCAGCCACTTGCTCACGCACTGCTGGAACACGAGTAGAACCACCGACCATAACGATATTTTCAACGTCTTCCCGCTCCAGTCCAGCATCACGAAGCGCGCGCCTGCACGCCATCAGTGTTTTTTTAATAAGCGGTTCAATCAGCTGCTCAAATGTATCTTTGTCCAGCTCACCCTGCCAATGGGCAAACTGTACCTCGACTACTGGCTGCTCGGTCAGGGCTTCCTTCAGTTCTCGCGCGGTAATCAGTGCCTGACGTAATAGCGACGGATCATCCGTCTGCTCCAGCTCTGCCTGTTGCAAGAGCCAATGAGCAATTGCATGGTCAAAATCATCTCCACCGAGTGCTGAATTACCGCCGGTTGCCAGCACTTCAAACACCCCCTTGCTAAGTCTTAAAATAGAGATGTCAAAAGTACCACCACCCAGATCATACACAGCAATAACACCTTCAGCCTGCTTGTCCAGCCCGTAGGCTATAGCAGCTGCTGTAGGTTCATTGACCAGGCGATAAACATTCAAATCAGCCAGTTTAGCCGCATCACGTGTGGCTTCACGTTGCGCATCGTCAAAGTACGCCGGAACCGTAATGACAACACCTGAAAGTTCATCACCCAAAGTCTGTTCAGCGCGGTGTTTTAATACTTTAAGAATTTCTGCCGAGGCTTCAATGGCGCTAATATCACCAGCGGCCGTTTTGATGCGTGGTACGGAAGAGTCTGTCTGTGCGAAGTCATATGGCAACTGCCCTGCCAATCTACTGATATCATCAATTCCCCGCCCCATCAGACGTTTAACGGATGCCAGGGTATTCTGCGGATCTGTGCTTGCTCTGGCTCTGGCTTCATTACCAACGGTCACTGTACCGTCAGCTGCATAGTGCACCACAGAGGGTAAAAGATGCACGCCATTTTCATCCGGCAAGGTCTCTGCGATACCGCTTCTGACAGTGGCAATCAATGAGTTGGTTGTACCCAGGTCAATCCCTGCTGCCAGTCTTCGCTGATGCGGTGCAGTGCTCATGCCAGGTTCTGAAATTTGCAGAAGTGCCATTATTTAATATCTATCCGGGGGGTGGGTGGATTGTTTATTTACCAGAGGTAATTAAAAGTCGTCCAGACGCTCTTCGATACGCTGAATCTCGCTAAAGATACGTTCACAGAAACGTAATTTCAAGACAGCTTGCCTGGCGGACTCGAAATCACCCTGTTCATAACCTTTACGGAAGTCATTTTCGACATCCTGCTGGCGTGATTTGATGATTTTTTTGAGTTGATCCAGTTCTGCAAAAGGATCATCTGCATTTTCCGCTTCCTCAATGGACTCACGTATCTCCATTTGTTCCATGAGGTAGTTGATATCATTGGTTGTAGCGCTTTCTTCGCTAAATTCAATTCCTTTCAACTTCAGCAAATAGCGAGCACGAAGACGGGGATTCTTTAAAGTATCGTAGGCTTCGTTAAGAAAGGCCGTGGCGTGCATCGCATAGCGACGTTCTTCATCCGTACCATTGACGAATTTATCGGGGTGTACCTGAGTCTGCAACTCACGAAAGCGGGAGCGAAGTGCAGGCATGTCAACCTCATACTGAACTGGCAGCGCAAAAACTTCAAAGTAGTTTTGTGTAAGATCAACAGGCATCATAGATAGAGCTTTGCGGGGCTGGCAGGATTAATACGGCAATACTAGACCGTAAAACTTTCCCCACAACCACATGAATCCTTTTCATTCGGGTTATTAAACTTGAATCCTTCGTTCAATCCTTCTCTAGTGTAATCCACTTCTGTACCATCCAGATAAACGAGGCTTTTTTTGTCAATAATGATTTTCACATCATGCTGCTCAAACACTTCGTCCGTCTCTTCTATAGTATCAGCAAACTCAATCACATAACCCATTCCTGAACAGCCCATGGTTTTTACACCCAGGCGCAAACCAACACCCTTACCACGCTGTTGCAGAAACTTTTTTACCCGGTCAGCAGCTGCCTGTGTCATTGAAATTGCCATAATGCTGTACTCTGTTTGTTACTAGCAACTTATTCCTGCTTGCTCTTGAAATCATCTATAGCGGAGCGAATCGCATCTTCAGCCAATACCGAACAATGCACCTTGACAGGCGGCAATTCCAGCTCCTCTGCAATCTGCGTATTTTTAATTTCCGCAGCTTCTTCCAGAGTTTTCCCTTTTACCCACTCGGTAAGCAAACTTGATGAAGCAATCGCTGAGCCGCAACCATAGGTTTTAAATTTAGCATCCTCAATCACACCTTCGTCATTTACCTGAATCTGTAACCGCATCACGTCACCACAAGCAGGCGCTCCCACCATACCCGTTCCCACGTTCCTGGCATCTTTTTCCATGGTGCCCACATTACGTGGATTTTCGTAGTGATCTACTACTTTATCGCTATATGCCATCTTTGTATTCCTCTATTAATGAGTGGCCCATTCGACCTGACTCAAATCAATTCCTTCCTTAAACA
>JALVFC010000185.1 GCA_027030285.1 Thiotrichaceae bacterium
TGTATGATGCGCTGTATGAGTTTATGGGCATTGAAAAGGTCAACAAACTGATTGAGAAAAACGTCATCGAAGTGGCACCACTGGCATATATGCGCGGTCGCACACTCAACGATGCCTTTATCATTATGGATGAAGCGCAAAATACCACAGTGGAACAAATGAAGATGTTTCTGACCCGTCTGGGTTTTGGCTCTACTGCTGTTGTAACAGGGGATATTACACAAATCGACCTGCCCAACCATCAAACATCGGGACTGAAGCATGTTATTAATGTACTCTCCGATATCAAGGAAGTCAGTTTTACACATTTTGCCGCCAAAGATGTCGTAAGACACTCACTGGTACAGAAGATTGTAGAAGCTTATGAACAGCCCTGAGCGGGTAGACAGCCCTGAGCGGGTAGACAGCCCTGAGCGGGTAGACAGCCCTGAGCGGGTAGACAGCCCTGAACAAATGCTGGAGCTCGACTATCAAAACCCGCAAGGCTATAGCGACATCCCGGAAAAAGCAGAAATTACCCGCTGGATAACAATGGCTTGCATGACAACAGCACCCTGCTCAGTTTCACTAAGGATTACCGACAAAGCAGAAGCACGCCAACTAAACAGACAATACAGAGACAAGGACTACGCGACCAATATCCTGTCGTTTCCCTTCGACCCACCGCCTGTGGAGTTACCAGTTAACTACCTCGGCGACCTGGTTCTGTGCAAGGAAGTTGCAGAAAAAGAAGCACACGAACAGGGCAAGCCACTGTTTGATCATTGGGCGCATCTGATCATTCACGGCACCTTACACCTGCAAGGCTATGATCATCTAACCGACACACAAGCAGCCGAGATGGAAACACTGGAAATCAGCTTATTAAAAAAACTGGGGATAAAAAACCCCTATCAGACCGTTTCAATGGGGAAACATGAACAGCACCATGACACTCACAACGAATAGTGCGAAACCTGACAAACAGACTGAGCACTCGAAAAAAACCAAAAGCTGGTGGAAAAAACTTTTTTGCAAACCATCAAGACAGGGCATCAACAACCGTGAAGAACTGATTGATGAAATCCGTCGTGCACAAAGCAAGGGACTCATTGCCGCTGACGCTCTGGGCATGATTGAAGGCGTTATGCAGGTAGATCATTTGCAATCCCGTAATATCATGCTGGCACGATCACAAATCCAGTTTATTCACCGTGATAGCAGCTACCGCGAGATATTGCAACAGGTTATGGAATCTGGTCATTCGCGTTACCCGGTGATTGATGAAAGCCGTGATGATATTGACGGCATCCTGCACGCCAAAGACCTGCTTAAATATATCGGCAAGGAAGACGAGTTCATTATCGACGATATTCTACGCCCACCATTGTACTCATCCGAAACACAGCGCCTCAATGAATTACTCACCGAATTCAAAAAAAGCCGCAACCACATGGCCGTTATCGTGGATGAATATGGTGGCATATCAGGGCTGGTCACGATTGAAGATGTGCTTGAGCAAATCGTCGGACAAATTGATGATGAACATGATGTAGACGAAAAACCCAATATCCAGAAGCTGGAAAATAACCTGTATAACGTCAATGCACTCACCCCCGTGGAAGAATTTAACCTGTATTTCCACGCAAACGAGGACACCCAGCCCTTTGATACCATAGGTGGTTTAGTCACCCATCGCATGGGTAGAATTCCGCATCAGTCTGAGCAACTGGTCACCCAGGATTTCACCTTTACCGTGTTATCCAGTGATGGCAGACGCATCCAGCTACTGGAAGTTGCACCCCGTTTCAACAACAAGAAACCCACCCCGACGGCATCATGAAAGCAGCACAAAACTACTTCATCGCGCTACTCGCTGGCGCCCTGCTTACATTGGCATTTGCACCGTTTGAATGGCGCATTATCAGCCTGCTATCCCCTGCGGCACTCTTCGTATTATTGCAAGAAGCAAGCAGCACCCGCCAGCACCTGTTATTAAGCTACAGCTTTGCAGTCGGCATGTTTGGCACTGGTTGCTCGTGGATTTTTTACAGCATGTACTTTTTTGGACATGCACACTTCCTGCTGGCAGGTGGGTTTACACTGGCATTTATCCTGTTAATCTCACTGATTTTTTTATTGTTGGGCTTGTTGACATCACGCTTCAGGCATTTTTCACCCACTTATCAACTACTGCTTTTCTATCCAGCCAGCTGGGTTTTTGTTGAATGGTTTCGCGGCTGGTTTTTAACCGGCTTCCCTTGGCTCTATCTGGCACACAGCCATATTGATGACTGGCTGGTCAATATAGCTCCCGTGACTGGCAGCCTTGGTGTCAGCTATCTAAGCGCCCTGCTCTCCGGTGCCATCATCTTGCTGATAACTGGCACTCGTAAAAGCAGAGCCATCGCGCTGACACTGTCATTGAGTATCATTGCAGGCAGTTACCTGCTCGGACTGATTCAGTGGACGAAACCCCAGGGCAAGCCCATTCAGGTAGCCCTGTTACAAGGCAATATTCCACAAGACAAAAAGTGGTTGCCGGAAATGCTGGAACCCACACTGGATCTGTACCGAAAGCTTTCCGATGAGAACTGGGATGCAGACCTGATCCTCTGGCCCGAAACCGCCCTGCCCGGCTATTTTAACAAGCACATGGAAGACCTCATTCTGCCACTGCAACAACGCTCGCAGGAAACACAAACTGATCTACTTATCGGCGGCTTTTACTACAACGAAGAAGGCATCCCCGGCTCTGAAAACAGCATTCTGGCAATTACACCCGGGCTGAGGAGCATCTACTCCAAGCAACACCTGGTGCCATTCAGTGAATATATCCCCTTTCTAAAATACCTGCGTTGGCTGGATAAATGGATCATGCTGCCCTACGACAGTGTAAAAAGGGGAACAGGCGCAACCACATTACAAGTTGCCGGTATTACTGCACAAATGTCAGTATGCTATGAAGACGCCTATGGAAACGAAACCATTAAAGGACTGCCCGAAGCAAACATGCTAATCAATGTCAGCAATGACGGCTGGTTCACAGGTTCCATAGAACCACAACAACATATGGAAATCGCCCGCATGCGCAGCGTGGAAACCGGACGTTACCTGCTACGCGACACCAATATTGGCATCACCGCTATCGTCAATGAAAAAGGTAAAATTATCCACACAGCACCAGCCTATACCACCGCTGTCATCAAGGGAAAGGCACAACCCTTCAGTGGTGCAACGCCTTATGTGCGTGTCGGTAACTGGCTTATTGTCTCAATCATGAGTCTGCTTTTGCTGGCAGGACTCCTAAAACGCAAGAAATCTTCAACATGACTTTTCCAGACCTACGCCAAAACGGTAGGTCGGGTAAGGAACGCCACCCGACAAATACAGCCAACCCTGGCAAAAAGTCTTTTTCATAAGCAACATGGAAGCAAGCAAACATCAACATCATAGCTATCTGGTCCTCGGCGGAGCACGTTCAGGAAAAAGTGGTTACGCCGAGCGACTGGCAAAAGCATCGAAAAAGGATGTCATTTATATTGCCACAGCAACCGCACAAGATGGTGAAATGCAACAACGTATCGCAAAGCACAAACAAGATAGACCAGCCAGCTGGAAAACCATTGAAGAACCATTGGCATTAGCCGATACACTACAGCAATGGTCATCAACCGAACGTATCATACTGGTAGATTGTTTAACCCTGTGGCTGACCAATTTGCTCGCACAGCCTGATTCTCGTATGCAAAAAGAGCTTGAACAACTGTACTCGTGTTTAGCCGATTTGCCCGGAACGACCATTTTCGTCAGCAATGAAGTTGGCATGGGAATTGTACCGATGGGTGAGTTGACGCGACGTTTTGTAGATGAATCTGGCAGACTGCATCAGCGGCTGGCTCAGCTATCAGATACTGTAATACTCATGGTGGCAGGACTACCCCATACCATCAAATAAGGAGAACACATGAACTGGCTTGATACACCCTGTCCAGTCAGGGATCCACATTACCAGCAACACGCCGAACAACGTCAGTCGCAACTGACCAAACCACCAGGCTCACTGGGCAGACTGGAAAAGTGTGCGATACGCCTGGCCGATCTGCAACAGACGAACCAGCCAGATGTTGAGTCAATTGCCATTAGTGTCTTTGCTGCGGACCATGGCGTTGCAGCCGAAGGGGTATCAGCATTTCCACAGGAAGTCACTGTACAAATGGTGGCAAACTTCCTGCATGGCGGAGCAGCCATCAGCGTGATGGCCAAACACCTTGATGCACGGCTGGAAGTCGTTGATGTTGGCACATTGTCACCGCTACCCGAGCAACAGGGGCTGGTGTCCCATCGCGCGGGAAATGGCACTGCCAATAGCGTCAATCAGCCAGCCATGACCCAACAACAGCTTGAGGTTGCGCTGTCTGCCGGGCGCGAAGCCATTGAACGCGCCAGGCAGCAAGATGCCAAACTGTTTATTGGTGGTGAAATGGGTATCGCCAACACCACATCAGCTGCTGTGCTGTATTCAGCCTTGTTGGGGCTGACTGCCGAACAATCAACCGGAGCAGGCACTGGACTGGATGACAAAGGTATCCAGCATAAAACGGATATCGTCTCGCAAATACTCAAACGCCACGAGTCCTGTGGTGATGATGCCCTGCAATGGTTACGCTGTACAGGTGGTTTTGAAATTGCCGCACTGACCGGGGCCTACATAAGGGCGGCACAGTGTGGCATACCGATTTTGGTTGATGGCTTCATCAGCACCGCCGCTGCACTATGCGCTGTAAAGCTATTACCTGGTGTAAATGACTATTTGTTTTTCTCTCATTTATCCGCTGAGCAAGGACATCACATCGCACTGGAGATGCTCCAACAACAACCTTTGCTGGATCTGGGAATGCGTCTTGGCGAAGGCAGTGGTGCCGCTGTTGCAGCAAGCCTTTTACAATCCGCCTGTGTACTGCACAATCAAATGGCAACGTTTGCGGAAGCTGCCGTGTCGTCAAAACAATAAAACACGCAATTTCAGGAATGAAATCAATCAGGAAACCATTCACAACCATCGACCTGCTAAGACATGGTGCAACAAACACATCTGGTCTGCTATCTGCCCATGCAGATGAAGCATTGAGCAAACAGGGTTTTGCTGATCTCAAAAATGCGACAGAACATGGAAACTGGGATGTGATTATCACCTCGCCCATGCAACGTTGCCACGCTTTTGCCAAGTGGCTGGCTGTGCAGAATAACTGCCTGGTTGAAGTTGAAAAACAGATAAAAGAAATGGATTTTGGTCGCTGGACTGGCATGCCTATAGCTGAAATCTGGCAAAACGAGCCGGAGCAACTGAAACAATTATGGCAGCAACCCGATGATTTTACTGCGCCTGATGGCGAGTCAATACAAGACTTCAGAAAACGTGTTCTCAAAGCCATGACAAACATCATGCAAAAGCATGAAAATAAGGTGATACTGATAGTAACTCATACCGGAGTTATCCGTGCCATACTGGCAAATGCACTGGATATTTCCATGAAGTCAGCATTGAAATTTTCTATTGAATACGCCAGCCTGAGCCGGATTCATTGTTATCCTGATAAAGAATACTCGTTGCAGCTGCATGGTTTATATGGAAATGATCATACTCACCTATAGCAGCATAACCAGCTTAACAAAGGACACCAAAAAGATCAGGGCAATAAATGCAGTAGTACCCCCTCCAGATTAACTGGAAACAACGATTTACCCACTGGAAAAGCCTATGAACTATTTAGACCTCTAGTACAGCATTCACCAAACTCGATAAATAACTTTAGTTATCTGTGTTAACATACTGATTTTTATATAGCGTGATAATTTAATGAGACCTACAAAATATCGAATATAATACTTCCTAATTACCTGTTTAACGGTTCCTCCCTTGCCCGATTCACAACCTTTACCAACCTCCCCTCGCGCCTGGCATGTTCGTGTGTTGCAGCTTGCCTGGCCGATTATTCTTTCCAATTTGTCTATCCCTTTGGTGGGTATGGTTGATATTGCTGTCGTGGGGCAGCTTTCTGATGCGCGCTTTATGGCTGCAGTTTCTGTGGGTACGATTATTTTTAGCAGTGTGTTCTGGATTTTTGGTTTTTTGCGCATGGGGACGACGGGGTTTGTTTCGCAGGCTTTTGGCCGTTCAGATGAGCATGCGGTGAGTCTTGCTCTGTTGCGTGCTTTGGGGGTTGCCCTGTTGCTTGGGTTTCTGCTGGTTTTGCTGCAATATCCTGTCGGCTGGCTTGCCTTTAAGCTAATGGATGCCGGAGTCGCGGTGACTGAGACGGCTGAAAGGTATTTTTCGATTCGCATCTGGAGTGCTCCGGCGACTTTTATCAATTATTGTGTGCTGGGTACGTTGATTGGTATGCAGCGCATGAAGCTGGCTTTATTAACGCAGCTGATTCTCAATGGTGCGAATATGCTTTTGGATAGCTACTTCGTGCTGTTGGCGGGTCGGGATGCTGATGGTGTGGCGTTGGCTTCAATGTTAAGTGATTATCTGGCTGCGGGTTTTGGCTTGTGGTTATTGCGGAATTTGCTCACGCCGCTGTTTTCTGCACCGCTTAAAACCTTGCAGCAATTACGCCATCCTGATGCCATTCGTGCGTTGTTTTCGGTGAATGTTAATCTGTTTGTGCGCACCCTGTTTCTGACCAGTGCCTTTTTCTTTTTTACCTCGCAGAGCGCGCAGTTTGGTACGGTTGTGCTGGCTGCGAATGCTATTTTAATGAATATGTTACAGATGCTGGCCTATGGGCTGGATGGCTTTGCGCATGCGGCGGAGGCACTGGTCGGTGGTGCTTACGGTAAGGGTGACCGCAAGGCTTTTCGTGCGGCAGTGCGTAGCAGTATGTTGTGGGCAGGGGTTGCGGCATTTCTGATTGCCCTGCTCTATGCTTTATTCGGTGGTTTGATTATTCGCTTGTTGACGGGCATTACGCCAGTGATTGAAACCGCTGAAAGCTATCTGCCCTGGCTGGTTGTCGCGCCGTTAATTGCCGTATGGAGTTATCAGTTTGACGGTATTTTTATTGGTACGACACAAACTGCCATTATGCGCAATACTGTGGGTTTTTCCCTGCTCATCTATGTTGTGCTGGCACTATTTACAATGCCCTGGTGGGGAAATCATGCCTTGTGGGCATCTTTATTGAGCTTTCTGTTATTACGGGGAATCGCTTTGGGATTTTATTATCCGCGACTTTTAGCCTCGATCAAGCCAGCTGTTAGTAGCATCTAGGAGCTTGTCCGAGAACTAAGTTTCTTAAAATTTTAATCAATATATAGTGGTCATTATAATAGAAAAAACACTATATGTTGTTGCTGTGTTTTTTAAAAGCTAGTTCCCGGACAGCCTCCTAGGAGGCTGTCCGAGAGCTAGAAGCGGTAGTGAGGGACAGCTTACCTGCTACCGAAGCCCAAATAATCAAAAATTGCCACCTTACATAGGATTACACTGAATTGTTACGAATAAAATTGAATACCGTAAAAGAGCGGACTACAATCTTCAATCAATTAATTATCATATACCGCGAAGGAAATACCATTTTATGATCACACTTTATCAGTTTGATTCCTGCCCTTTCTGCTGGAAAGTAAAAGCATTACTCAACTATGCGAAACAGCCCTATGACATTGTTGAAGTTTCTCCCTTTGGCATGAAGGAACTGGATTTTACTGATCATAAAAAAGTGCCTGTTTTAAAAGATGGTGACGAAATTATTACAGAGTCCGCAACCATCGTTGAGCACGTTAATTCCCGATATAGCAAATTGCCAGTACGCGATGATGCCGAAAAATGGTCAAAATGGATTGATGATGTACTGGTTCATTATCTGCCACCCATTATCCACCCGAACTTTACTACCTCCCTGAAAAACTTTAAGGCGATTATGGCCAATACAAAAATGGGATCTATCAAGGGGTTACTGGTACGTTTTGCTGGAGCTCTGGTCATGCCAAAAATTGCCCGTAAAATGAAAGCCAAATATGGCATCGAAGATACTGAAGCTGAGTTTCTGGCTGCTATTGACAAATGGGTTACTAGTGGCTTAAACAACAATGCTTTCTTTGGCGGTGAGCAACCCGATTTAATTGACAGCAGCGTATTCGGGGTACTACATTCAAGTCATGATCTGGGGGTTGTGAAGCTTGCCTGTTCACATAACCCGACTTTTGCTGACTGGTACAATGCCTGTTTACCATTGATGTCTCAAAAACCCACGTAAATGGGTAGAAGCCATGACCTTTGTTGTTACTGAAAACTGTATTAAATGCAAATATACCGACTGTGTTGAAGTTTGCCCGGTTGACTGTTTTCACGAAGGACCGAATTTTCTGGTGATTGACCCCGAAGAATGTATTGACTGCGCTGTCTGTGTCCCCGAATGTCCCGCTGAAGCCATTTTTGATGAGACGGATCTGCCTGAAGACCAGCTGGAATTTCTTGAAATTAATGCCGAACTCGCTGCTTTGTGGCCGGTCATTAGCCAGATGAAAGAACCACCTGAGGATGCTGAGGAATGGGATGGCGTACCAGATAAATTACAGTATCTTGATCATGGGTAACGGGAAAAGACCCGTCTATGCCAGTAGCGCTGATGTGTTTTTCGATACTCTTCCGTGCGATACACTGTCGCATCTGCTGGAAAGTACACACTGATTTCACCACTGTCTATGGTCGACAATACTTTGATCCCCTGTTGATGATAACGCTCAAGAATGTGTGGATGTGGCTGATGAAACGGATTGCGATATCCCGCTGAAACCAAAGCCAGACCAGGTTTAAGTTGTTCCAGAAAGGAGGTATCTGAAGAGCTTTTGCTACCGTGATGTGGCATCAATATTACTTCTGTGCGGGGTAACAGGGTCGATGCCATTATGGAACGCTCTGCCTTGATTTCAATATCAGCGGTCAATAACAAACTGTGGTGCTTGTTACTGATGCGCAGCACACAGGAACGGTTGTTGTCACTATCCTGCCAGCCCTGTTGCGGATTTAATATTTCGAAAGACACACCATCCCATTGCCAATGCATGCCTTGTATACATTCAGTTGTATGTGGAAAAATACTCGTATCGCTACTCATAATTTGCTTTATGGATAACTTCTCCAGCAACGCAGCAGCTCCTCCCCGGTGGTCAATATCCTCGTGCGAAATCAGCAAAGTGTCGATGTTTCGTATATTCTTAGCTCTTAGAAAAGGCAGTACAACCAGTTTGCCAGTATCAAATCGCGCATTGGCGCGGGGGCCTGCATCATAGACCAGCACATGATTGGCTGTTTGCACTACCGATGCCAGACCTTGCCCAACATCCAGTAAGTGGTACTGAAAAGCACCCGTTTTGATTTTTTCAGGCTGAAAAATAAGCAGTGGCATAATAAAGACCAGACCTAACCAACGCGCCGGAAATTTACCTGGCAACCAGATCCACAAAAAACCCATAAAAGCCAGTACAAGCAAATAAGCAGGCATATCTGAGATACTTATCAATGCCCGGGGTGATGAGAAAGCGGATAGCAGATGAAACAGAATATCAACACTATTGGCCGCGAGGTTAAGTAACACAGTTGATACACTGGTGAACGGGAAAAGCGCCAAACCTAGCAAAGTCAGTGGTACCACAACAATTGTTACCCAGGGAATTGCCAGCAGGTTGGCAATGGGAGAAGACAGTGAGCCAGTGCCAAAAAACGCCAGCGTAAGTGGCAACATACCAAGCGACAGGGCAAACTGAATGCTTAAAATATCATACCGCTGGCGTCGAATACGCCTCCCCAGGGTAAACAAAATTAGCGCAACCGCAACAAAGGACAGCCAAAAGCCCTGTGACAAGACGGCTAATGGATCAAATAGCAATACGGCAAATAACGCAATAGACAGAATGCTGGATGAAGCAAGCTGTTTTTTAGCCAACAGACTTGCCAAAACCACCAGCACCATGATCAATGCACGTTGAGTGGGCAGTGTAAAACCGGCCAGCAAGGCATAAACGATGGCAAACACCGCACCAAGTATCGCCCCGGCTGTTCTTGCCGGTATTTTTTGATAAAGCGTTGGGAAAAGCCACCAGATTAACCATACCGGAAGAAAACCAAACCCGGCGACCATGCCAATATGCAGACCGGAGATAGCAATGAGATGGTTGGTACCCGTATTCCTTAAGAGCTCCCATTGCTGATCAGAAATTGCCGTCCGCTCAGCAACCGCCAAAGCCCCCACTATTGCAGCCAGCTGAGGATCATCTATGCGTTTGTGAATGAGCCTCAGAAGCTTTTCCCGCCAGGAATTCACGGAAAAATGTGATGCGGGGGCGAGCCGTTTATTGCTTGCTGATTTTCTGACATAACCCGTCGCTATAATCCTCTGCTGAAATAGCCACTTTTCATAGTCAAACCCTCCGGGATTCATAAAACCTGAAGGTCTTTTCAGGCGAACCACCATTTGCCAATGCTCACCTGCATGGATCTGGCGCTCGGTTTTATACCACCCAAGACGGACAACTCCCTGTAACTTCAAGCTTTTATCTGGATTATCCAACAAGTACGAATTATGAATATTTAATCTGAATTTCCACCCATTTTTCCGCTGGTAAGGTATACTTGCGACGTCCCCACTGACGATGAGATCCTTTCCTTCCAGTGCTGATGGTAATCGTGTTTCCAAAGTGGCTGTCGCTAACCATAGTGCATAGCAGAAACCCGATAAAATACCGACTAAAAACCGGTATTTCCATACAAGAGGACGCAGAAAGGGAAACATCAGGGGAACAACCACTAACAACGCCACAGGGCATAACAAAACCCCTCCCTGCCAGGAAGTGACTGACAAGGTCGCGAATTGCTGTGTAAGAAGGATTCCTAGTAAAAACCCGATGGAGAGAAAGCGCATTTTTTATGCCAAATAGTAAATACTCAGCGTAACCTGAGCAGTTATACCAGATTAGCTGTACTTTTTTGCTGTACTATCATTAATTCATGCCCAGAAAATTTATTAAACGCCACATACCTGATGCCAAACAACTACATAAACATTGTGGTCCCATTGGCATTTTAGGCGAGCATCTGCACCGCCCCAGCCTCTGGCATCTAAATCGGCATTCTGTTGCCAGAGCATTTGCCATCGGTCTGTTCTGTACTTGGTTACCTATCCCGTTTCAAACCATTGTGGCGGCATTTTTTGCCATCGTTTTCTGTGCCAATTTACCACTTTCAGTGGTACTGGTTTTTATCTCCAACCCTGTCACCATGCCAGCCATGTTTTATTTTGCCTATCGGCTGGGTGCGCGCATATTGGGTATTCCTCCAGATGCTATAAACTTTACCTTTAGTTTTGAATGGCTTAACCGCATGATCGAACATATCTGGCAGCCTTTATTACTTGGCTCGCTCGTGCTGGCTGCACTTTCGGCAATGTTGGGCTATGTACTGGTGCGGATCTTGTGGCGTATTCATATTATCCAGCGCTGGCAACAACGAAAAAAACGCAAGTTATCCAGCTTGTCAGGGAAACAAAATACGCATAGGTCAGATTGATAGTGACTTTCCTGGATCATATCCAGGCTACATCAGCGACTATTCCCCAAGCTATTCAAACCCGCTGTAGATGTCCACCAACCAGGCGATAAATGGTATCCATTTTTTTAGCAAGTGATAGGTCATGAGTGACAACTACGAAAGCAGTCCCCAGTTCTTCATTCAAACCACGCATCAGGGCAAATATCCTGGTTGCTGTTGCCTGATCCAGATTCCCTGTAGGCTCATCGGCCAGAATCGCCTGCGGATGGGTCACCATGGCACGCGCAATCGCAGCACGTTGTCTTTCACCGCCAGATAACTGACCGGGCTTGTGATGCAGGCGATGATCAAGTCCCACCTTTGCCAGCATTGCCTGAGCTTTTTCAGTCGCCTGTTCAACGCTCAAGTTGGCAATCAGCAGAGGCATTGCCACATTTTCCAGGGCAGTAAATTCAGGTAACAAGTGGTGAAACTGATATATAAAGCCTAGCGACTCATTACGCATTTGCCCGCGTTTCTGATCAGACAGCGCCGCCAGGTCTTGCCCATTTACATAAACTTTCCCCTGGGTAGGCAAATCCAGCCCACCCAAAATGTGCAACAGGGTACTTTTGCCACTACCGGATGCACCCAGAATGGCGATTTTCTCGCCTTTTGCCACTGTCAAATCAACGCCC
>JALVFC010000186.1 GCA_027030285.1 Thiotrichaceae bacterium
CAATCTGCATACAATGCAAAATTCAGGCATTACAACTGTAGGTTGGTACTGAGCTTGCGAAGCCCAACATGACAATGTTTGTTGGGCTTCGCAAGCTCAGCGCCAACCTACGGGGCAAGCATTTTTGCTCATCTGTCTCCGTGCTAAAGAAATTGTCTGTTACTCCACCGATAGTTGTTACAATACTGTAATAACCTGAAACCACCACAATATTTCGAAAACCAATAAGCCAATAAAATGATTGACTATAAAAAATTTATCAGCATAGAAGCAGGAAAAAGATCAGGAAAGCCCTGCATTAGAAATTCAAGAATAGCCGTTTATGATATTTTGCGCATGTTGGCTAATGGCATGAAACCGGAAGAAATAATAGCTGATTTTCCTGAGTTGCTGAAAATGATATTTTCGCCAGCCTTTCATTTGCAGCCGATAAAGTAAGGAAAATAGCCGTTATCTAATCTATGCGGGTAGCTTTGAAAACAAGTAAGGGGCAGATTCAGGGCGGTCTCGTTTGATATTTTAACTCACCTCATCTCATCAAGACTCCTTGAAAATTGATAAATCTAACTGTGCACATATAATGACACATATACTTATATTGAAAGGTGGAGTCTATGAGTCAAGTTACGATTTACCTAGAGGAAGAAGTTGAACAAAAAATGAAATTAGCGGCACAGGCTGCCAATCTATCAATGAGCAAGTGGATAGCAAAAGTTATTCAAGACAAGGTAGCTAATGAATGGCCAAAGTCTATAGAAAATCTGGCTGGTTCGTGGGAAGATTTTCCTGCAATAGATGATCTTAGGGCTAGTATTGGTTCAGATATTGACCGAGAAGCAATTTGATGTACGTTTTAGATACTAATACACTCATTTATTTCTTCAAAGGTATGGGTGATGTTGCTGATAAATTGTTGACCACTCCTCCAAAAGAGATAGCTATTCCCTCTGTTGTTTTATATGAACTTGAATACGGTATCGCAAAATCAAATTCACCTGAAAAAAGGCAAGCACAACTAAACGAGTTCTGTTCAGTAGTAGAAGTGTTGCCTTTTAACAACAAAGAAGCACATTGCTCTGCTTTGATTCGTGCCAGTTTAGAGAAAAAGGGGACTCCAATTGGACCCTATGATTTATTGATAGCAGGTACAGCAGTTGCTAATCATGGAATATTAGTTACTAATAACACAAAGGAATTTGATAGAGTTCCAGACCTGAAACTAGAAAACTGGTATTAACAGAAAGTCAAATAGATAGAATCATGGACAGCCTCGGTTGATACTAATATTTGTCTTCTTCCCGCTAGTCAGTGCGGCTTCACGAAATAATACTTGTTGGTTTATCTGCTCCCAGCATTATATGCGGAATACTATTTGTATCTGGGGTTAGAATATGAGTTTCTGCTGTTTTTTTCTGCCTGTTATGCGGGTAGCTTTGAGAAGTTTTTATGATGACTAAATAATGACTAAATATATGAATAGTCGCCGGGTTTTTCTGATACTCGTTCTTGGGTATTTGTTTTTTTCTTTTATTGGCTTTTACATCTCTGACAGCACGACGAATTTACTGGTTGGTTTTAATAAAACGATTGCCTCGCTGGCGTTTAATTACCCTGCTGATAATAATTTTTGGCTGGATTTGGCAAAGCTGTTTGCTATTTTGGTGGTTTTTTATGGGGCAATTTTGCTGTTTGCCCAGAAATGGCTGAATGAGTGGCGAGTTCGTCGCTTACAACACAGACCTTATTAACTGCTTATAAGTCTGGATGCACCTAATGAGCAGTTGATTAAAAGTAACACTGGATCTTTGCCTACCCTGTTGATTGATGCTGATGCGGATAGTCTGAAAACACATTTGCCTGCAACGCGGCATATTGCCTGTTTATCAGGAAATGCCAGGGAAGCTGTATTAAAGCTCAGGCTGGACACGCTGCAAAATACCATTATTTCAACGGGTCATGATCGGCAGAATATTGCTCTGGCTACGCTAATGGTTGATCAGATGGGGCAAGGCGAGTCGCAGACTATTTCTGTGCGGGTGGATAATCGGGATTTGTCGGTGTTGTTCAGGCAGGAGGTTGTTACTCCCCTGAATCAGGTGGATATTATCCCTTTTTCGCTTTGCCAGCATATTAGCAAGCAGTTGTTTACCCGGCATTCCATTCTGGGCTTGCAGCCGGATATTGTTGCTACTGACAAGGATTTTCATATCGTTGTGGTTGGGCGTTCTGCGCTGTGTAGTGAGATTATCTACCAGTTGGCGGTATTGGCGCATTTGCCTAATCAGAACTGCTTGACGATTCACTGTGTCGATAAGGATGCTGATGCGTTTATCCGGCAGGTTAAAAAGCAGTTCACGGGTATTCAGGAAATCCCGCATCTGGAGTTACAGGCACATAATCTGGATAGTGATACGCTAGCTTTTTTTACGGATGCACTGTGGCAACAGGATAATCTGACGCAGATTATTATTGCTACGGAGGAGGATGACCGGAATCTGGATATTGCGATTAATCTGCAGGACACGACCTTTATTCAGCAGACTGCTGCTGGTACTTTGCGAACGAAGGTGTTGATTGCCCTGCTGCACGATCCGGGGCTTGGGCTGAAAATCGACCAGGATAAGGATGTTTTTGCCAATTTTTATAGCTTTGGCAATCTGGCGGAGGTATCTACCCGAGAGAATCTGATTGATGAAAAGCTGGATGAGATCGCCAAGCTGATAAATTATGACTACGCCATGACGAAAACCGCAGGAAAACCTGTGACTCATGACGAAGTTCAGAAGGACTGGATGAAAGCCAGCCTGAATGACCGCGAATCCAGCAAGTCACAGGCTGCTCATATTGATATAAAACTGCTGGCGCTGAATCTGCAAAAGCTTGCTTCAGACAAGCCGTTTGCGACACTGCTTGAAAACAATAAGGCTATTTTTGCTAAAAAGCTGGCGGAACGGGAAATCAGTAATGAGATGCTGGCTGACTATAAAGCTGAGTACTTTCCGAATGATTTCAGCAGTCTGTTAAACAAGCTGGGACGCGCTGAGCACAACCGCTGGAATGCTTTCCACTACCTGAGAGGCTGGCAGTATGATGAACACAAAGACAAAAAGGCAAAGCGCCACAACTGCCTGCTGCCACTGGAGCAATTCCATAGTGATGAAGCCAGGGAGACCTATCAGCATGATCTGTTGTCGATCCTGA
>JALVFC010000187.1 GCA_027030285.1 Thiotrichaceae bacterium
AGCCCTTGATCAGCTGGAAGCGGCTTCCTTTAGGCTGCTTGCAATATAAAATCAACATGTACCGCATCATAGGGAAATACGACAAACTTACCTGCTTTTTCCAGCAAACCAGCTTTCAATAAGGCATGTACATCACTATGTACAGCTTTAACATCGCGCTTCACCCGACGTGCCACCTCACGTATTGCCAAAGGTCCTGCGCCCGCCATTGTCTTGAGAATATGCCAGCGCTTAGCAGTTAACACCTTCCATAGCAATTCAGGTGTTGCAAAACTGATCCGGGGCTGGCTACTTTCCCCTGTTTTCCAGGTTCGGGAAAAATCCTCCAGAGTGTCAGCCAGAGGTCGCACATCAAGAACAACAACATTCATTTTTTCCATTGATTCACATCCTCAAAGAAATCGGCAATCAGACGATCTATACTCTCAAACGTATAACAGATTTCAGTATCATTAATATGTTTATGATCCCCTTTACCAGCTTCATTATCATAGCGAAGCACAGAATCACCGTCCTCAACTATAGCCAGACTGTACTTATAACTATGATTACTGCCAGGAACTGGCTTGGAACTTCCCATATTAGCAACTCGGCAAAAGAGGTTTCCGATAAGGTAACCCGCCGCTTGAATAGCAATCTAGCTTTCGTGTTGGAGGCAATAACAACACCTGAAAATTCTGTCAAGTATCAACCCTTAAAATAACGCTCCAGAAACGTATCAAAATCCACCTGGTCAGCCTGCTCCATTGCTTTTTGCTTCTGTATGGATTGCTTTGCCATATCAACCAGTGCTTGCTCGCGGTCTGCATCCAGGGTGCGTTGTAGAAACAGGTCACGATGTTCCAGCGATTTGCGGCGGGCAAATTCGTAATAGCTTTCGTTATTGGTAAACAACTCTTCAAGGATTCGCGCCGAGGGGGTTAGTTCTGGATGACGCACCAAGTTTAAATGCAGTTCATGCGAGTCCAGATAGCAGTCTTCATCATAGATATTGCTCATTAACTCTGCGACGGGTGCCATGTTTTGCATAAGCTCCTGTGCCCAGGATTGCAGCAAGATGGATTTTCCCTGACGCCTGAGCTTTAAGCCAGGTTTTCTGCCCTGGTGAGCGACCAGACTCTGGTTGCGGTCAATTTCCTGCTGCTCAGCTTTGTCTATTTTGGGGCTTTCCTGTAGCAGACAAAACAGCATAAAAGTTTTCAGGAAATAGAGTTGCTTGTGTGTGAGTCCGGCAGGATGAAAGGCATTAATATCCAGTGAGCGTAGTTCGACGTACTGAATACCTCGTTGATCCAGCGCATCAACAGGCTTTTCCATATTCTCAAGAATCTGTTTGGGACGTACCGAGCTGTAGTATTCATTTTCAATCTGCAAGCGATTGGCATTGAGTTGACGATATTCACCATTCACTTTTACGCCGATTTTTTCATAGTTTGGACAGGGTGTAGTAATCGCTTTGCGCAGGCTTTGGGTGTATTCAGAGAGCGAGTTGTAGTTGGCCTTTACCCCGGTTTCACCTTCCTTCAGGTTGGTATAGCCAATATCTCCCATTCTCAGGGAGGTAGCATAGGGCTCATAGCAGGTGTTGTTATTCAGCTGCTGCATGTTTTCTGGCATGGCAATACCATTCAAGAAGCTTTTACAGATAGCAGGGGAGCTGCCAAACAAATAGGGGATTAACCAGCCATAACGTAACAGGTTGCGGGTCATTGACATGTAGGACTGATTAATAAACGCCTGCTCAGCACTGTTATCTCCCTCCATTTCCTGATAGGCAGGCCAGAACTTTAGCGGAAATGAATGGTTGAAATGAATCCCGGCAATGACCTGCATCATTTTGCCATAGCGCCAGGCAAGACCTCGACGATATACTGTTTTCATCATGCCTGCATTGGATGAGCCATATTCAGCAATATGAATATCGGACTCTCCCGTAATAATACAGGGCATACTGGTTGTCCAGAGTAGTTCATCATCAAGCTTTTGATAAACAAATGTCTCGATATCAAGCAGATAATCCAGTGCTTCATGCGCTCGTGCCAGCGGAGGAGTAATAAATTCCAGCAGAGATTCAGAGTAATCAGTAGTAATCCAGGGGTGCGTTAATGCTGCCCCCAGCACCTCAGGGTGTTTGTTTTGGGAAATACGCCCTTGCGGACTTACCCGCAGACTTTCCTTTTCCAGCCCGGTTTTACTATCCAGTAAAAAAGAACCCAGGTTATTATCAATGAGGGTATTGAGGCGTTTATTTAATAAGCTATACACGGACACACTACACTTTAATTAAGAGATCAGAGATTGGGTATTGGGTAAAAAACAGAGAGCATAACAGAAATTATTGGTTACGAAAGAACGCCAAATGACTCAGCAAGTCTGAATGGCTTGCCTGAAACCAGCACAATGCGCTACTGTCCACAGGGTTCTATTTACACCTCCTAACGATAAAACAATGAAATCAGATCAAACAAAAAATTATATCCTCACGGTAACCTGTCCCGCTGGACCCGGTGTTGTGGCATCAATATCCGGCTTTCTGGCGCAGCAGCAGTGCTATATCAGCGAAATGGCACAATACGATGATGAGCTAACGGAGCGTTTTTTTTGCCGCATTGCATTTAAACCGGGCATCAATGCCAGCCCGGAAAATCCCGCGCCTGATATTGAAGCAATACGGCAGGGCTTTACCGAAATAGCTGATAACTTCCAGATGGAATGGCTAATGGTCGATGCGCATCGTCCCAGTCGAGTCCTGATTATGGTTTCCAAAGCGGATCACTGTCTTATGGATTTACTATATCGCAAGAACAAGGGTGAGCTGGCAATGGATATCACCGCAGTTATTTCCAACCACCTGGATTTACGACCGATTGTTGAGCGTGAGGGTATTCGCTTTGTCTATCTACCCGTGGATAAAGAAAACAAGGCACAACAGGAAGCTCGTATGCTGGAAATCGTGGCAGAAACACAAACCGAGCTGGTCGTGCTGGCACGCTATATGCAGATTCTTTCAGAGCATGCCTGTCAGGTATTACGGGGAAGGTGTATCAACATACATCACTCTTTCTTGCCCGGTTTCAAGGGAGCCAGACCTTATCATCAAGCTTATCAACGTGGTGTGAAACTCATCGGCGCAACCGCACACTATGTCACCAGCGACCTGGATGAAGGCCCGATTATCGAACAGGTTGTGGAACGTGTTGATCATACCCAGCAGCCGCGAGAACTGGCTGCACTGGGACGCGATATGGAAAACAGCGCACTGGCAAAAGCTGTACGTTATCATATTGAAAGGCGTGTATTTGTAGACCAGATCAAAACAGTTATCTTCAAGTAGCAACAAAGTGAACTTTTTCAGGCAAATAGCAGACTATATGGGTAATTCTTGCAGCTTGATACATTTGTTGTGTCTGTTTTCTGTTTAGGTATACTGCAAAATTCCCAATATTTCTGGAGATTTATAATGAAACAATTGATACACGCATTTATTTTATTACTGGCATTCAGTTTTGCCGCGACACCCGCAATGGCTAAAGATAGCACTAGCAAAACCAGTAAAGCTGACAGTAGCACTGTAAAAAAAGCAAAGAAGAAAACTACAAAAAAGGCAACAGACAGCAAGTCAAAGAGCTCCAAATCCAGCTCATCCAAATCCAAAGATAACAGTGGTGACAGCAAGAGCAGCAAAAGTGCAAAAAAGGAAAAAGGTAGCTCTTCCTCCAGTTCTTCCAGCTCATCCAGAAAAAGCAGCAGCGACAAAGATAGCAAGTCCAGCAAATCATCCAGCAGTTCCAGCTCAAAGAGCTCATCCCGCAAGAAGACAGTTAAATCTGGCTTGACAGGTACTGACAAAGCCAAACAATTTAAAAATGTGACCGTCAATATCAACAAGGCCGATGCGGACACCCTGGCCTATTATCTGGTAGGAATTGGTGAAACACGTGCCAAGGCGATTGTGAAATACCGCAAGAAAAACGGTAAATTCAAAAGTACCGGAGATCTGATGCAGGTTCCGGGAATCGGAGAAGCGATCTATGCTGGTCTGAAAAAAAATGTTTCTACCAGTCGTGGTGAAAGTAGCACCCCGAAAAAATCTTCCTCTTCCAGCAGCAAGTAGGATAGTCACGTCTTTGGTGAGCTTCCAGGGATCGGAGGTTCACCATTCCAATAACAGTCTACGCCCTCGCTGGCTTATCAGCAACACACGGATAAAACCGGAAAAAAGCTGCTTTTATCCACTTTAGCTTTACAAATCCCCTCTGCTTATTGTCCAATAAGCTTCTGCTGTATTTCCCCCTGACCCTGCAAAAAAAGGCAATTATGAAAAACATACTAGTCACCGGCGGCGCTGGTTATATTGGCTCTCACACCTGTGTAGAACTTATTAAAACAGGCGAATACTTTCCTATTGTTATTGACAACCTCTGCAATAGCTCCCCTATAGCGCTGGATCGCATCAAGACCATCACAGGAACCCGTCCTGACTTTTACGAAGGGGATATTCGTGATGCAGCCCTGCTACAAAAAATATTTGATGAAAATGACATCTATGCAGTCATTCACTTTGCCGGACTCAAAGCCGTGGGTGAATCTGTCGAAAAACCGCTGATGTACTATGAAAACAATATTGCAGGCAGCATTCAGCTTTTTACCAAAATGAAAGAAAACAACGTCAAGCGTGTTGTCTTCAGCTCCTCAGCCACAGTCTATGGCGACCCCGCCAGCGTTCCGATCAAGGAGGATTTCCCCCTAAGTGCAACCAACGCCTACGGACGCTCCAAACTATTTATTGAAGAGATACTGCGTGACATTAACCGCGCTGACAGTAGCTGGGACGTGGCTCTGCTACGTTATTTCAATCCCGTCGGTGCACATGAAAGCGGCATTATTGGCGAAGATCCCAGCGGCATCCCAAATAACCTGATGCCCTATATCGCCCGTGTCGCCGTTGGGCAATATGACGCACTTTCCGTCTTTGGCGGAGATTACCCTACCAAAGACGGTACCGGTGTGCGTGATTATATTCATGTCGTCGATCTGGCAAAAGGGCATGTCAAAGCCCTCGATGCCTTTGACCGGGAAGCTGAAGAAAGACTCTTCACTGTCAATCTGGGAACCGGACAGGGCTATTCTGTGCTGGATATGGTCAACGCCTTTGCCAGGGCTTCAGGACAGGAAATTGCCTACAACATCGTGGAACGCCGCGAGGGCGATATTGCCGAATGCTACGCCGACCCGGCACTAGCCGAATCCTTCCTTGGCTGGAAAGCAGAAAAGGGAGTTCAGGAAATGTGTGACGACACCTGGAACTGGCAGAGAAATAATCCAAATGGATATGAGGAAAGCTGATACATACAAATTTTGGGGTTTAGTGAGTCATGGAAATATAGCCCGGCAGTACCTGCATCCGTTTTATCCACTTTCCTATTGATGGATACGCACCCAGGTCAAATCCACCTTCATCAGCAACGTGCGTGTAGGCATATAAGCTAATATCGGCAATACTGGCTTGCTCACCCACAAAAAAATGACGGCTCTGCAAGTGCTGCTCCATCACTGCTAATGCTTTATTCCCGCCCTCCTGTTTGGCTGTATACTCAGCCTCTCGTTCTTTAGGCAACCCCAGATATTTATTGATAAAACGCGCTACAGCGATATATGGCTCATGACTATACTGTTCGAAAAACTGCCATTGCAGAACTTGCGCCTGCTCCCATCTGGTTTTCGGTAAGAAAGATGTACCCTGAGCCAGATAGTTGAGAATGGCATTTGACTCCCACAGAAATTGCCCTGGCTGGATTTCCAGTACCGGTATTTTGCCGTTAGGGTTCATCGCCAGAAACTCGGGTGTTTCAGTTTCCCCTTGTAAAATATCAATATTCTGCCATTGATACTCCACTTCCAGCAGATGCAGTAATAGTTTTACTTTGTAACAGTTTCCGGAAAGTGGATCACCATAGACTTTATACATAACACTACTTACAGGCGTTGAAAAAAACGGTTTTTGCGTGGCAAATAATAGTGATTATAGTCAAGTGACATGACGACATAACGCGAGCGTCCCACCACTTCTTCCCTCGGAACCAAGCCGATAACACGGGAGTCCGCACTATTGTCCCGGTTGTCACCCATCATCAGATAATAGTTTTTCGGGATGGTGACCGGTTTAAAACTGGACAGGCTGCTGCCTGCTGGATGAATACGGATGCTGTGCTTGATACCGAGCAGGTTTTCAAGCCGGTCTATACTGGCTGAATTTGCTGACAGAGGCTGATAGCTTAATTGTTTGCCATTTATGGTAAGGATATTGTTGTTCAACTGTATGGTATCCCCTGGCACACCAATTACCCGCTTTACCAGCCGCATATCTGAGACTTTGGAGTCAAAAACGACGATATCGCCTCGTTGCGGATCGGCCAAGTGTAGCAAGGAAATATGGGTAAAGGGAACACGCAAATCGTAGGCCATTTTATTGACCCAAATACGATCTCCTTCCACGATGGTAGGTTTCATGGAGCCTGTTGGCACAGAATTCCAGTCAGCGATGGAGCTGCGGAAAACAAACATCAGTGTCAAAAGCAGGATAAAACGGCTATTATCACGCAAAAGCTGGATGATTTTATGGTGCATGCTTGTTCCTCTACATTATTATCATCTAGTTTACACGATTCGTAGCGCTAACCAAATGACTCGCTATACTGGCAAGAATTCTATGAAAAAAATTGTTCTCGGTTCTACTTCTCCGTTTCGCAAAGCACTGATGGAGAAACTACAAATTTCCTTTCTTACCGATGCTCCCGATATTGATGAAAGCCGCCTTGAAAATGAGCAGCCTACGGCAATGGTAAGACGCCTGTCCGTGGAAAAAGCTAAAAAAGTAGCAGAAAACCACCCTGACGCACTGATTATTGGCTCAGACCAGTGCGCGGTTATTAACGGTGAAGTCACTGGTAAGCCAGGGAGTCACGAAAAAGCTGTACAACAACTGATGCGTAGCTCTGGCAACACCGTCACCTTTTACACGGGGCTATGCTTGCTGGACAGTAACAGCGGACAACACCAGCTTGACTGTGTGCCATTTTACGTCACCTTTCGCGAGCTGACAGAAACCGAAATCAATCACTATCTACATCGTGACCAGCCGTATAACTGCGCAGGTAGTTTTAAATCCGAAGGTCTTGGGATTACATTGTTTAGCAAAATGCAGGGTGATGACCCTTCTGCATTGCGTGGCTTGCCACTGATTCGCCTGTGTGCCATGTTACGTAAACAGGGTATTAGTCTTCCGCCTGATGCAGCACCACCTGAGTAAACGGGATCTCCCAGTGATATTTGCTACAGGCATCCACCGTCCAGCGTCGGATTGCTCGTCGAATACGGTTATAAACTGGTGCCTGTGCTCCCTTAAAGTCGGCGATCACTACAATATCCAGTGAAGATGCACTAGCCTCTTTAAACTCAACCCGCATATTCATTAAATCATCCAGATAGCCTTCCTTAGCCATTTGTTCACGAATGTAGGCATCCAGCTTTTCCAACACGGTAGTGGTGGACTCTCGCTGCAAATCATAACTGATACCCAATATCTCCTTGAGGCGGAAACTTTGTGAAATATTGCGTGGTGATTGACTTAGAAAATCTGCCATCTGGTAGTTCACACGGGCACCACCACGCTCTACCAGCTCCACCATTTCATGCGACAGCCCCACGACCTTGCCGCGTACACCGTCAGAGAGAATCACCCAGTCTGATTTTTTACAGGGAAACCAGGGCTCGCCTTTACCAATAGGTCTGGATACCTTTCCAACCAGTTGCTCTATAGGCACGCGCATTTTCAGGTCTGCCGTCGGGTTCTCCAGCAAAGTATATACATTCAGGTCTTTGACACGCCAGGGAAGATCATTGATGACAATGCGCTCACCTTCACGGACAGGACCGACATTGAGCATCAAGAGCATTTGACTCCACATTTTGGGGATTGTGTACTTGAGTGTCCAGGCAAGTCCAAAAAGTAATAACAGACCCAGGCTAAACAGTAGCCAGTCTTCTGCAATATAAAAGACAGCCATAGGTGCCATAATAGCCAGTGCTACAGTAAAAACCCTGTGCACCAGCTCTACCAGGCGTTGTCTGAAGTTTCTGACAGCAGATGCACGACCAATAACGCGTGACAGTAGATATTTATAAAACAGACGTGAGAATAATAAAACCAGAACAACACTCAACACCCCTAACGATAAATACAGACCGCGCTGCCTGAAGAAACTTTTCAGATAGTCCTGGCTATTTAACAGAAAGCTTTTCTCCTGACCTTCATCAACCATTGCCTGCAACTGAAGTTCAGCAGCTTTTTGATTGCTTTTTGCTTGGGTTTTTTTACGAGACCAGCGCTCATGCAAGGCTTTCAGTTGTTTTAGCAACTTTTTGTCTTTTGTCTGGGAGATCAAAATATTCAGGTTTTCTGCAGCAGCACCGGCCTGCAGATATTTTTCAGAATAGAAGGAAATCTCATCACGTAAGCGTGTTTTTTGTCTGATATCCGATGTCGCGTGTTTCATCTCCTTGACAATCGGTTGAATCAATGAACCCAAATCATCTCTTAAATTAAATTTCTCAACAGGCTTGTCTTCATTCAACTCGGCATTCAAGCCAGTAGCAATTTGCTCAAAATTATTTTCTATATTTGCCAGCTCTTCAGAAAGGCGGTTGAGTTTCCGGGTAATTTGTTTTTTTTCAGATTCAGTCAGGCTGGCTTTGAGCTCGGAGGTTTTTATTTTTATTTCATCACGCAGGTTTTGTCGAACTTCATACAGAGTTTCCAGTGTTTTCAGTTCTGTGGACTTCTCCTTGCCAGCCTGTGTACTTAAAGAGTTGCCATTACGAGAATTTTCTGCCTGGACAGTTGAGCCAGGTGCAATAAAAAAAAGCACCAGCAGCAAAATAATCAGCTTGATAACCGTATCATAGTATTGTAAGTGCTTCATTCTATGTGTCTTGTGCACTTTATCTTTTCCATCTGTGTACTTTTTAACAATGCCTTATAATACGCTATAGCTCTTTTAGTACCAAATAGGGTCGCTAATAATCCTGTTCGAGCCGGAATTAAAAGAGACGCACCATGATACTGAAAGCACCTCACCTTATTAATAATAAAAATATTATGTCCAATAAGCTTTATATACTATTTTCAGGGATTCTGGTTTCCGCCACCATGATCGGTCTGTTTGTTGCAACCTCAAAAATGCAGGCAAACAAAATAGCGGCATCCCACCATCAACAAGCAACGACAAGCCAGTCAGCAAACCAGAAAAAAACAGCTGTTGCCAATACTGAAAAAGATCGTGCACTCACTATTCTGAATATGTGGTATGACCTGTCATCAGACACAGAAACAACAGGCATCCGCCTGGATAGCAATGTCAAACAAGCCAGGAAAGTTGGCATGCACAGTGACCTGTTAGCAGCCATCAAGCCAGGTTATCGAATACAGTTACCTAGCCTGATTGGTGATCATTATTTTTTAAAACTGGATAAGATAGAAAAAATATCAGAGTCAGAAATGCAGATATATGGGGAACTGGAAGATAAGGATGAAAGCTACTTTTCAACCATTTCTATTATTGATAACACCTTGCTTGCGGTACTCTCCACCCCAAAAGGAGATTATGACATAAAAATGATGGATGGAAGGGGTGTTGTTTACAAATCAGGGACTGATACTAATGTTGGCTCGGTAATTGATAAGCCGGGATTCCTTGATACCGAATAAGCACCAGTGAAAGCAGAACATAATAAAAAGCGAGCTGGCCTATAAGCCGGGTTCTGTAATAAGCAATCATTCATCTGGGTAATACGTCACCGTATACCTCAAGCAATCTACCCGGATACAGCGCGGACCACGCCATTGTATCCCTATTTGATCTTGCTCCGGATGGGGTTTACCTTGCCACAAACGGTTACCCGTTGCGCGGTGCGCTCTTACCGCACCCTTTCACCCTTACCTCATCACACGAGTGTGCTGAGGCGGTCTACTCTCTGTTGCACTTGCCGTCGGCTCACGCCGCCCAGACGTTATCTGGCATCCTGTCCTGTGGAGCCCGGACTTTCCTCCGTACCGATTAATCAGTACCGCGATTGCCCGGCCAGCTCGACCTTAATATAACATGTCATTACTGATCAGCAAACAGCGAACTATACTTATGGAGAGACTGGTTAAGTCGGTTAGAACAAGCACAGAAAAAGCGCGCTCTGTTTTGGATGATTGCTCTGTATTAAGCCACGTGCATCCTGTCAATATCTACAAAAATGCGTATACTCTCCCAAGGAGCCTGTCCGCGAAAAGAAGCTACTGCAAATCCCATGAACACATAATATGAAACAATTAATTAACACATGGATGCAAAAACACTTTTCAGATCCGCAAGTGGTCATCCTTGCCTTTCTGCTATTGCTTGCAGCAACAACGATCTTTTTTATCGGTGATATTTTAGTTCCCGTCATTGCCGCCGTGATTATTGCTTACATACTGGATGGCAGCGTCAGTTTTCTAAGCAGAAAATTAAAGCTTCCTCGTACTGTCTCGGTGGCTATCACTTTTAGTATTTTTATTCTCTTGTTGCTCAGCGCATTATTTATTCTTGCCCCTCTGATGATCCGCCAGGCAAGCCAGTTTGTTTTACAAATTCCCGGTATGATGTCTCGTGGTCAAGACTTACTCATGCAGCTACCCGAGAAATACCCCACGATTATTTCTGAAAAACATATACTGGAACTGGTCAGTGGAATACGCTTGCAGGTGGCTGAGTTTTCCCAGCATGTAGTAAGCTTTTCGCTATCGTCGGTATCAGACTTGCTAACCTTTATGGTCTATCTGATTCTGGTTCCCTTACTGGTTTTCTTCTTTTTGTTTGACAAGAAAAAAATGCTTGACTGGTTTACCCGTTTCCTGCCGGATGACCGGGCATTGGTGTCGACGATCTGGAAAGATGTCAACCAGAAGAGTGCGGGCTACATTCGGGGCAAATTCGCTGAAATCCTGATTGTCTGGTTTGTCAGTCTGATCACTTTTTTGTGGCTGGGACTGGATTACGCCATGCTGTTGTCATTTATGGTTGGAGTGTCTGTGCTGATTCCTTATGTGGGTGCTGCTGTGGTTACTGTACCCATTGCCATTGTTGCCTATTTCCAGTGGGGCTTTGACTCTAATTTTGCTTATGTCATTGCTGCTTATGGCATTATCCAGTTTCTTGATGGCAATTTACTTGTACCATTCCTGTTTTCCGAGATGGTTAACCTGCACCCTGCTGCCATTATTACCGCAGTTATTATTTTTGGTGGCTTATGGGGAGTCTGGGGCGTGTTTTTTGCTATCCCGTTAGCAACCTTGATTCATGCCATTATTAATGCCTGGCCGCAGACAGCTAACCTCCGGACAGAATCTGCCGTAGAATAGCGTCCAGGAAAAGACCGCCCCCTCAAAATTCCGCTAATTTTGCCTCCAGCATTCCCTGATCGACAGGAAATGCGAGTGTTTCTGTAAACGAATAATGTTTCTGCAAGCGATTTAACTGTGGCAAATATTCCTTGTCATAAAATATTACCGTTCTGGTATCTGGCATACGCTCAACCACTGACATCAGTGACTCCAGAGTGCTGGTACGGTCACGGAAGTCCGACTGGAAATTAAATTCTGCCACTATCACATCAGGCGTTTGCTTCTTTAGCAGCTTGAGTACTTTGCGCATTTTTGACTCGACAACCACCTGATAACCAAGCTTTTCATACAAGGGGGTGAAATCAGGGTAGCCACCCATTTCAATGATAGAAAGTAGTAATTTATTGTTACTCATGTTGTTTTCTCCCACCAATAACCATAAAAAAGATTGACAGTATTAAAATTTGTACTAATATCCACACCGCTTTGAATAGAGCCTTTTGTGGCTCTAGCCGAACCTGTCCGGCACACCGGAGTCGTATTCACACTAGTCATATTCACACTAATAGGAGAAACACATGCTACAACTCAAGTCGAACTTTAGAAACTAGGCTTCCTGGCAAATCGCTGGGAGGCTGTTGACAACCCATCCAGCGATTTGCCACAGCTTAGGCTACGACTCAATAGCATGTGCAAGCCCTGGATGACTTTGTCTCCAGGGCTTTTTTTGCCCCG
>JALVFC010000188.1 GCA_027030285.1 Thiotrichaceae bacterium
GTAATGCTTCCAGCTCCAGGCGCTCTTTGTAGGTGAGCTTTTTTTCGGCTGGTTTTTTGGCTTGCTGAACGGCCTTTTTGTTGATGGGCTTCGAGGACTTTTCTTTTTTTGCAGGGGATGATGAGGGGTATTTACGTTGCTGTATCCACTCATCGTAGCCACCGACATATTCCTCAAGTTTGCCATCGCCTTCAAATGCAATGGTGCTGGTGACCAGATTGTTCACAAAACTTCTGTCATGGGAGACCAGTAATAACGTGCCGGGATAATCCAGCAAGAGCTCTTCAAGTAGCTCCAGGGTTTCTATGTCCAGGTCGTTAGTGGGTTCGTCCATGACCAGAACATTTGCCGGGCGGGTAAACAGTTTTGCCAGTAACAGACGATTGCGTTCACCGCCTGACAGTGTGCTGACGGGGGAATGAATTCTGTCAGGTGTAAACAGAAAGTCTTGTAAATAGCTAATGACATGCCTGGATTTGCCATTGATTTCTATTTGGTCACTGCCTTCAGAGAGATTGTCCCTGACGGTTTTTTGCAGATCCAGCTGATCCCTGAGCTGGTCGAAATAGGCAAGCTGAATATTGGTACCGAGTTTGACTGAACCACTATCGGGTGCAATCTGCCCCAATAATATTTTCAAAAGCGTGGTTTTGCCCACGCCATTTGGGCCGAGCAGGGCGACCTTGTCACCACGTTGAATGGTGGTTGAGAACTGCCTGATAATCGCTTGCTCGCCATAGCTAAAGCTGATGTCTTTGGCCTCCACCACCAGCTTGCCCGACTGCATGCCGCTGTCCATGTTCAGCGTGGCAGAACCCTGCTGGTTGCGACGCTGGGAGCGTTCCTGGCGCATTTTTTTTAGCGCACGAACCCTGCCTTCATTACGTGTACGTCGCGCCTTAATGCCTTTGCGAATCCAGATTTCCTCCTGCGCCAGCTTTTTATCAAAACGGGCATTTTCAGCCGCTTCTGCCTCCAGCATTTCTTCCTTGCGTAGCAGAAAATTGTCATAGTCACCGGGAAAGCTGATCAGGCGACCGCGATCCAGTTCAATAATACGGGTAGCCAACTTGCGTAAAAAGGTGCGGTCATGCGTGATAAACACAATCGTCCCCTTAAATTTCAACAGGAAGTCTTCAAGCCACTGAATGGAACTAATGTCCAGATGGTTGGTAGGCTCATCCAGCAACAGGATATCTGGTTGCAACAGCAGTGCTTTGGCAAGTAATACGCGCCGCTTCAAGCCGCCAGAAAGCGATGAAAAAAGGCTGTCAGCTGGTAGCGACAGGCGTGACAGAATGGTTTCAACCTGTTGATTAAGCTCCCAGCCATTATGTTCTTCCAGTTTCTGCTGGACTTTTTCAAGCTGGTCTATCCACTGCTGATCATGTTGCTCACTGAGGCTGAGTTTATGGTATTCACGTAGCCATTTTCCGGCATCCGGCAAACCACTGGCAACGACATTAAAAACACTATCCTCAATACCCTCCGGAACCTCCTGCTCCAGTTGAGCCACCCGGACATTTCCCTGCAAAATGCGCTCGCCGCCATCTACCGGCAATACACCCTGAATGACTTTCAGCAGTGTGGACTTGCCTGCACCATTGCGACCAATCAGACAGATACGCTCGCCTCGATCAATCACCAGGTTCAAGTTATCCAGGATGGGGTCGCCACCAAAGCTGAGTTCAATATCTTGCAGTCGTAGTAAAGCCATTTTAAGCGTGCTTAATCAGAAAGCCTGGGATTATATGCTTTTTTAATCACTGGTGGCGAGGGTAAATAAGGTTGCCTAAGTCAGCATTTTGGATTTCGACCAGCGCCGCAATGACAGAGTAGGGGGTAACTCGCATATATTATTAAATCATGAACCGTCATACCGGCGCATGCCGGTATCTATGGTTGAGTCTGTGCCGTAGCAAAGATGGATTGCGGTCTACACTGCAATGACGGAGTAGATGGGTATCAGTGTGTCAGCAAGAAATTGACCTTATAAGGGTAGTCACCCTGCGGATAAAAGTCTTTCATATAGCGTTTTAACAGCAGTTTCTTGTCATTTTTCATGACATAGATTTTGGTATGTATAGTACGTTTGCTGACATCGCTTTCAAAAGGGTTCCATTGAGGGTCTACATGCAGACAGGATCGCCACATGTTCTGTAATTCATAAACAGATGCATCACCTGCATTGGCGAACAGATATTTACCATCATGTGAAACGATTCCCATCAGTGGGACGCTGGCTTCATGGCTGGGGGAGCATGAAGCATAACCATGGTTGCATTTAGCATACTTGTCCCATTTCAGCTTTTTGTTATATGCCATGCGGTAAACCTGTACCCAGGGTGCGGGTAAGTTACGTCCTTCTTCGGTACTGTTGTTTGGCGGCATAAGTCGTTTGGTTTTATCCAGAAAAATCCACCCTTTGGGGTCATCATTGGTGAAAATAAATTCACGTGTAACCAGTTCAAAGTAGTCTTTCCATTGCGGCTTCTGTTTAAACAGGTCAGCATGTTGCACAGACACATCAGGGTTGTAATCAGCATAGCCACCTTTTCTCGAGATCAGAGGTTTACCATTACTTGATATAATTTTTGCGACAATATCAACAGCCCCAACCTCAGGCGTCAGTGTGATTTCGATATCATTTCCCCGGAACTGGTAGTGAAGCAGCATACTGCCGTCTGCCTGTTGTTGATGCGATTGATATTCCCACTGGCTCTCAAAAGCCCAGTAGCCAACATAGCCTTTCCATTCAGGGATGTTGGGAAACTGGATTTTAAACCAGTGTGCCTTGTCGATAAGCTGGTGTGAAATGGTTGCTTTTTTTTCAGATTGTGGTTTTTTTGCAAGCAGATCATTCATGCCGATAGCAATACTTAGCAGCACAAGCAGAGCCAGCATCAAGTAATGTTTTCTTGTCAAATGTTTATAGCCCATACAGTTTTTCAGCCCGTATTCGGTAAGCCTCTAATGATCTTGATTGATAATCTTGATGGGTTCCTGTTCCCGGATAGCCTCATGCCAGCATAACGGAACATAAAAGTGTGTTCAATGCCCACTGGCTATCATTCCCTATTTCTAAAGACCCCGGTACTACCAAGGTGGTAAGTTATTGGTTCGGCAGTAGGGGGTGCTGCCGCAGAGTTCACACGGGTATATTTTCATCATATTAATAATCAATAACTGCCACCTCCGATGTTTATTACGTTGAGTTGTTAAAAGTCAGACTGCAAGTTTCAGGCGGGTTTGTATGCATCCCATGAGACATAGAAAAGAGCAGAGCTGTCTTTTTTCTATCAGATCAATCAATGCTTTTACATCAGTATGAACATTTTTGTAACCCCTGACCAGTGTGGCAGCGAGTTTTCTAATACTCACATTGCCGTATGCCTTCATCGGGTTAGCAGTTACCAGCGTTTATTGATGATGGAACTTCAAAAAACCACCCATTGATT
>JALVFC010000189.1 GCA_027030285.1 Thiotrichaceae bacterium
CCACCGAGAATACCACCCACCACTAGTGCCAGTACGCCAACTATTCCATAGATAACCCCCACTGCCTCGGTACTTAGACCCAGTTCACCCTGAGTTCTGTCATCCAGCATAAATAAAGAGACAATTTTGCCTAACTGTGCTTCACCGAGGCGGTACAACAAAATAAAGGTAATGAAGGTACCGATATAAGGCTTTTTAAAAAATGCAGCCATCACACTGAAATAACCGTGGCTGAGCTTGCATGATGGGGGTTCAACCCTGGGCAATACCAGAGCATGATAGACTGCCACCAGTAGCAAAACCAATGCCAATAAAAGCATGGTGATCTGCCAGGCAGTTTTCACAGCATACAGGTGCTGTAATTTCCCTGCCAGTATAACAATCAAGCCTTGCCCGGTAATCTGGCAATGCGGTAAAACGTAGAACGAATACCCACAAAATAGGACTGTTGCCCCTGTTTAAGAGCCTGCATATAATAACCATCGGCAGCAATATCATGCGTGGCTGAGCTAAATGCCAACAACCAGAAAAACACCAGGGTATAGCGCAAATATTTATCCAGTGGCAAGACTAACGCCACCGCCGCTAAACCCGCCCCAAGCAAAAACTGCATGGCAATAACCCAGAACCGTTTGCTACGATAGATATCCACAAATGGGCTCAAAGCGGCTTGATCACCCAAGGCAAATAAAACCATGAGCTATAAAAAGCAATCTCGGTATTCGGCAGCCCCAGATTCTTATACATAATGCTGGAAAGCACCACCACGGCAAAATATGGCAAACCTTCGGTAAAATACAGACTGGGAATCCAGCGCCAGGGGTGATTATGTTGTGTTGTAGGAGTATTCATATTTTCACGGTTTCTGACAATAGGTGATGATCAGATCCATTACATTGGTTCCTGTCACACCAGTGGAAATCAAATCGCCACTAGCATACAGAAAAGACCCCGAATCTGCCCGTCGTAAACACTGTTTTGCATCCAGACCATGCAGCTTGCCACGAGCCAGAGTACCAGCATCTACAAGTGCACCCGCATCATCCGTTATGCCATCAGTACCATCGGTACCTGCTGCCAGTAATACGCAGCCAGTATTTTTCTTTATCAGTAGCGCAGCAGCCAGCGCCAAATGTTGGTTACGTCCGCCTCTGCCTGGGTTATCTGGCAAGGTTACGGTAGTTTCAGCACCCCAAATGAACATAGTCCCTGGTGACTTTTTCGCAATACTCAGGCAATGCCGTGCAGCTTGCTCTGCATTACCTTGCAAAAAATCAGGCATGAGCCTGCTGTTATACCCCAATGCAATAGCTTTAGCAGAAGCTGCATCACCAGCCATACGGTTACAGGCAATCACCTTCCAGAAAAAAGCATCTGGCATGGTAAGCTGACTTGTCAGCGGTAAAGCATTACGCCATCTGTCAGGCAACGAATCAGGAACAGGTGACGATATGGTTGAAGGAAACAGTAAACCCGAACCAATCATCTCCGCATCATCCCCTGGAACATCAGAAATCATCAAACAGACCACCTTGCGATATCCCAGAATCTTCCACAACCCGCCCCCTTTGATACGCGATACCTGTTTTCGAACCGTATTGATTTGCTGGATAGAAAGCGCATTTGCCAGCATCCAGTTGGTCATTTGCTGAAGTTCAGGCAAATCCCAGCCCTCAGCCAGTACCTCAACCAGACTGGAAGCTCCGCCTGAAATTAAAAACAGGCAAGGTGACGAGTCCTCTGCCCGCAAGAAATCCAGTAATGCCTGACCAGCATGCAAACTGCTCTGGTCAGGAACCGGATGTGCTGCCTCAAGCCACTGAACCCGACTATCCAGTTGCAATTTTCTGCTCACATGCCCGGTTTTGCTAATCAACAGTGCCTTAACAGGGTGTGCATCGAGGCAAGCCAGTGCTCCCTGCAGCATAGCATCCGCAGCCTTGCCAATGGCAACAATTCTAAGTTGACGCAATTCATCAGACGCAAACTGCTGATGTAGAATAACAGGCAATGTACTTGATACCACATGCGTGCCTTCTACCCGTTGAACAGCCGCAGCATAGCAACGCAACATATCTTTTCTTGTTTGCTCTATTGACTGCATCACATCATCTACCATGGGTGAATGTAACTATTCAGCCAGTTTACAAAATAAAACCTGAGTTCTGGTAGGTGTTTTAAACAAAAAAAGCAAAAAGCAGCTATATCACTCCTGTCATATCTAGGAAAATCAATCAGTGTTACATCTTGAGGAATGAATATATGTCTGATTCAATAAGCATAAAAGAAGGCTATTACGACAAGATCGGTATCATCCATTGTGGCGTGATACGTGGCTTCAAAGTGAATTGTGGTGGAGAATTGAAAGTGCTGGAAGATGGTGAAGAGCATCATTACGAGCGTGTTGGTATTACCGCTAAAAGGCAGGGTGATGAGGTTGTCTTTACAAAAGACTAAAGGGGCTGCTAAAGCATTACACAAGACCGTCATGGCAAAAAGGCGGGATAAGTAAACCTGCAAAGAAACGGGAGACTGGGGTAGCAAATAGGTAGCAGCATAAAAAAGGCTTGCGGATAAAATCACGCAAGCCTTTGAAGATAATGGTGGGTCGTGAGCGATTCGAACGCTCGACCAATTGATTAAAAGTCAACTGCTCTACCGACTGAGCTAACGACCCGAAAGAGTGCGGTAGTATACACTACAGAATTGCGCTTTCAAGCCCTTTTTTTGTTTTACCGATAACGGGTGTCATCGCTTATCCCAGCTTCCCTGTAACCCTGCTTTCTCAGCTGACAAGCGGCGCATTTTCCACAGGCAAATCCATTCTCGTCGGCATCGTAACAAGTAATGGTTTCTGCATAGTTTACACCCAGGTTTGTGCCGGTTTTAATGATCTCAGCCTTGCTCATGTCTATGAGAGGAGTATGAATCTTGAACGGCTCGCCTTCCACTCCTGCCTTGGTTGCCAGGTTCGCTGTTTTTTCAAATGCCTTGATAAACTCTGGACGACAGTCCGGGTAGCCTGAGTAATCAACGGCATTGACACCAATAAAAATATCGGGTGCTTGCAGGACTTCTGCCCATGCCAGGGCTATGGAAAGAAAAACAGTATTGCGGGCAGGTACATAGGTGACCGGTATGCCACTGGTTTGTTGTTTTGGAACTGCGATATTTTCATCGGTTAAGGCTGAGCCACCGAGTTGTGACAGATCCAGGTCAATAATTCTGTGTGCAGTAACCGAAAACTGCTCTGCAATTTTTTGTGCTGCGACAAGTTCAGTACTGTGGCGTTGTCCATAGCGAAAACTGAGCGCATAACAGCGGTAACCCTGATATTTCGCAATGGCAAGGACGGTTGCTGAATCCATGCCTCCTGATAACAGGATAACGGCTTTTTTTTTCTGGCTATCCATCTACTTGCTATAGTCTTTTGGGTCAATTTTCAGCGCGTGCATTTTGCGATACAGGTGAGTACGCTCCATCTGAACTCGCTCTGCCAGACGGCTAACATTGCCTTTGGTTTGTTTGAGTTGCCAGCTGAGATAGTCGTGTTCAAATTGTTCTCGTGCCTGTCGAAGTGGCAGGTCATACATGCTAGTTGGGAGCTTACCTACCCCTTCATCATAAACCGGAATATAGGAACCCAAGGCTTCTTCTGCCTCTTCCTGGGAAATGCTCACATCGGTGCCGAGGATTAATAGTCGCTGTACTAGGTTGCGAAGTTCCAGAATGTTTCCGGGCCAGGGGTGGTGGCGTAGGAAGTTTTGTGCGGACACGGAAAAATGGCGGTAGGGCAGCCCTTCCTGTTCTGTCAACAGATCTACATAGTAGCTAAGCAGATCTGGCACATCTTCAGAATGATCTCGCAGGGGAGGGATTGCCAGTGGCACCATGTCGAGTAAATAGTAGAGTTCTTCACTGAAATTGCCAGCTTCAATATCATCCCTCAGGTCATGTGTGGTGGAGACAATTAAACGGGTGTTTAGTGGTATCTGGTTACTACCACTGACCCGTGTATAGTGCCCCTGCTTTAGCATATTCAGCAAACCTTGCTGGGTTTCTTTATCCAGCTTGTAAATGTCTCCGAGGTACAAAATGCCATTACCAGCTTCATCCAGCAGGCCATGGTGAATAACCCCATCTTCTTCATAACCAAAAAGTTTTTTTGCCATATCAGCAAACTCTTTTTCGGCTACTATAGCTTTAATAAAGGGCTGGTTGGCTCTTGTGCTTTTTTTATGAATGTAGCGTGCAAGAATTTCCTTACCCGTTCCAGGCATGCCGTATATCAGTACGGTAGAGGATTGTTCAGCAATTTTTTCTGCCTTGTTGCGCAGCTCTTGCATAACTTTGCTGGTTCCTACCAGTTCAGTTGCGATGCTTACCTGTTCGCGTAATTCGCGATTTTCAAATTCCAGTTGACGGGCATGCAGACCATTTTCTATGGTGAGTAGCATTTTTGCCATGGACAGGGGTTTTTCAATAAAGTCGTAAGCCCCCAGGCGGGTTGCCTCAACAGCTGTTTCGATGGTGGCATGTCCTGACATCATAATGACGGGGCAGCACAAGCTGCCACTTTCCTGCCAGCTTTTTAGCAGGCTGATACCATCTTCATCAGGCATCCAGATATCCAGCAAGACAAGATCGGGTTTTCGTTTTGCCCATATTTCACGGGCTTTGCTAGCATTCTCCGCAGTTTCTACTTCATAGCCTTCGTCTTCAAGAATTTCTCTGACCAGTTGGCGAATGTCTGGTTCGTCATCTACGACTAATATGTATTCTGCGGTCATATTCTCTCCTCTGATTTTCTTTTAATCATCAGCTTGCCCATGATCATTTTGAGGGTTGGTTACCATTGGCAACAGGATAGTAAATATAGCACCACCCTGGTTTTTATGCTCATTTGAAGGAGTTTTATTTCTGGCTGATATACTGCCTGAATGTTCTTCGATGATCTTCTTCACTATTGCAAGACCCAGCCCGCTTCCTTTCATTTTGTTGCTGACATAAGGTTCAAAGATTTCTGGCAACAAAGCTTCATCAATGCCTGGGCCATTATCTTCCACCATTACTAAAACTTCATCCATTTCAGTAAGCTGGCTTGAGATTTTTAATATTCGCGGAGGTTCCTGCTGTGCGAGTGCTTCCAGGGAGTTTTTAATCAGGTTGACAAAAACCTGGCGCATCCGGTGAGTATCGATCATTAACTCTGGCAAGGTTTGCAACTCAAGTTGTATGTCGGCCTGTTGATTATTTGAGCGGTATAGCTCTACAACCTCTGATAACAGTTTGTTTAAATCGGTCGGTTGTAATTGTAGTGATGGCGTTCGGGCATATTCACTAAAGGCATTGACCATGGTTTTCATGGTTTCTACCTGATGAGTAATAGTCTGTGTCATGCGGTTTAGCAGATCCGTGGATTTATCATCCAGTTCGGGTGACAGACGGTGTTGCAGGCGTTCGGCAGAGAGTTGTATTGGTGTCAGCGGGTTTTTGATTTCATGTGCCAGTCGCCTTGCTACTTCTGCCCAGGCTGCCTCATGTTCTGCCTGGACGATATCAGTCATGTCATCAAATACTAGTACAGTGCCTTTTTCTCCATTAATAAGTTGCTGTAGAGTTGCTCCCTGACAAAGAAAAATACGCCGTTTATTTTTATATAAAAAATGAATCTCTGTTTTCCATTCAGCTTTATCAGATTGCAGGTAGGGCAGGATAGCCTCTATAAAATCGGGCATAATCTCAGAAGTATCGCCTAGCTCTGTGAGTTTATGCTGGAGAACCTTTGACTCATCCAGCAATAACAACTGTTTGCCTGCGGCATTGATGCGCTGAATGGTGAGTGATTCATCCAGTGTCATTACGCCAGATGTCAGATGGTTCAAAACCACATTGAGGTAATCATGCTGGCGTTGCACCTGTAGACGACTTTTTTCGCTTTCACGGCGGGCGTTGGAAAGTTTGCTGGTCATGGTATTGAACGATCTTGCCAGCAGGCTGAAATCATCTTTATCAGAAACGGGCAATTTCTTTTGCAAATCGCCGGAAGCCACTGCCAGAGTGCCATCCAGTAATTTACGTATGGGGCTGGTTAGGCGCTTGGAGTAAACGAAAGCCGCCCACAGTGCAAAGAGAACAGATAATACCATGATAATGAACAAGCTAAGGCGAAACCCGTACTTGATACTGTTGCGCTGAAATTTGCGTGCCTGGTACTGATCCCGCGCCTCCTGTACGCTATCACTAAGCGCTGTAAAACGATGTGCGACAGGAAATAACGCGGTTAGTGTATAGGTTTCACTCAGGCTGTCTTTTTGCAAGGTGACTGCGACTCTGGAATAAAGCTCACCATTACCATCCGGTTCCAGCTCCAGATAAAACCCCCTGTTCTCCAATACCCTGAACATGGCATCATCGGGTAAATGATCAAATAACATACCAGTATCCAGCCCACTGTAGGCAACGACTCTTTTTCTTGAATCAAGCAACAGTAATTCAAAGGCATTTAAGTCCAGCCTTTTTTTTTCCAGATAGTAAGGGTATTCAGTTGGGTCTACTGTAAATAATTCTCTGGCAACCAGTTCGATATCCCTAAGGTGTGATCTGGTGCCGGTTTTCAGGGAGCGTTGCGCCAGTTCAAGCGAGTCATCCAGTGCTCTTTCGATTTGCACGTCATACCAGCTGTCTATTCTTTTACCGATAAAATTCATGGAAAAGTAGGAGACAATAAGCACAGGCACAATAGTTAGTATGGCAAAAGCGGTCATTAACTTTAAATTAAAGCGTGAGCCTGTTTGTTTTGAACGCAAGCGAATGAGGGCTTTTACTAGATTACCGATAATGAGTACCAGCAAGACAATTAGCGTAATAATATTTAATGGTGCCAGCCACTGCTGGATATCATCTGCGGAGTCAGGGTTGCTGGTAGAACTATTCAGTAACATCAGGGAAATTGCCAGCAACAAAAAAGTAGCTGCTATCGGCAAGACCTGAAGAATGAAGCTTCTCAGGGTAATGCCCATATCACACCTGTACTTTCAGAGTAATATTTACTGTTGATAATGTATGACTGGATTTTTATGGGCAAACTGCGTGATTCGGCATCAATTTTTGCAGCCATATACAGATAATGTTTACCATCCTTTATATCGTCACTTAACACTGGCAAAGCATAGTCTGTCACTTTACCCATTTGTTTAAGTGCTGCAGGTAGGCTACTAAAGCTCTTGTGAGTATCTGTATCCAGGTGTTTTAGTATGTAATGCTTGCTTAGCGCATGATAGCTTAGCTGATAGCGGATTCTGGAAATCAGTTTCAAAGAGTTCCACCACCAGCTACGGTGCTGCCCCAGGGCAATATCAATATTCGTGTTAAGTTTTACACCGTGTAATAAGGCTTGTTGCTGTTTTTCTGAGAGTTTAAAGGAAATTTGTGCATCAATTGAATATTGATTATCCCCCAGAGCAGAAACCATGAAGCTTTCTATTTCGATATGCCCCCTGGATGCTATCACCTGCATTGATGAACCAAGCAACAAAACAAACAGGCATGTATGTATCAGTGATCGCATTTTATTTTTCAATTTATTGTAACTATTCGCATAATCTGTAACTGCTTAGATTGTGCTCGGGTTGTTCGAGTTCAAGGCAAAAGCACGGAGTTTATAAGTATAAATGAGCACTTTCAACGCAGAAATCGGACAACACGAGTACAAGCTGAGTAGCTCAACTTATTTTCAATTACTGGCTGGTAACTGCCAGGGGAAGCAAATTACGAAACCTAAGAGAATCTCTAATAACAATAGTATTATGTTCAGCATGAAACTGCTAATTTCTTCAGCAAACAATAATAAAAACCATCCATATTATCTGTATGTGGCAGAATTTGATGTCCATAAGTACAGCGAACACCCCACTTAATTCCTAACTTTGAGTGTATGGGGATTGCCTCTACCTCCCCTGTGTGCGCCTTGATAAATTGCTCTATTTGCAGATCATTTTCTTCAGGCAAAATAGAGCAGGTCGCGTACAGCAATAGACCCTCTACGCTTAATATCTGCCACATAGACTCCAGCAATCGTTGTTGTTGCCTGACCAGTGCTGCAATATCACTTTCCTGCCTGAGTACCTTAATATCAGGATGCCTGCGCATAACACCCAGTGCAGAGCACGGTGCATCCAGCAATATTCGCTCAAAAGGTTTGCCGTCATACCAGTGCTGCAATTCATTAGCATCAGCCGCTATTAGTGTAATGTGGTTGTTATCACTGGTATCAAAACCCAGGCGTTGAACATTCTCATTGACTCTACTGAGTCGCTGCGCGTCAGTATCTAGCGCAGTGAGAAAAACATTACTTGTTGATTCCAGTATGTGTCCGGTTTTCCCACCCGGTGCTGCACAGGCATCCAGCACGCGCATACCAGGTTTAGTATCCAGCAATGGTGCTGCTAGTTGTGCGGATGCATCCTGCACTGAAACGTAGCCTTTATTGAACCCCGGCAGTTGTTGTACATTAACGGGTTTTTCCAGCTCGATTGCCGTGGCTACCAGTGCGTGTGGTTTTGCCATAATACCTGCTGATACCAGCTTGGCAATATAACTTTCCCGGTTGTTAAGCGAGGTATTTACACGCAATGTCATAGGGGCACGTTGACTGCTGGCAACAAGCACCTCTTTCCAGCAAGCACGCCAGTTTTGTTTAATACGCTTGATGAGCCACAAGGGGAAAACGGTATGTGGTTTGATGCTTTTTGTTAATGTGTCTTTTTCGCGGATAAAACTTCTCAGCACACCATTGACCAGCCCTTTACTCCAGGGCTTTTTCAATTTTTTACAGGCATTTACCGTTTCATTGACGGCAGCATGGTCTGCTGTATGCTGATATTGCAGTTGATACAGACCGATACGGATCAGGCACTCCACATCCCTGTCCTTTTTTTTCATGGGCTTGACCAGCAACCTGTCGAGTATCTGGTTAAGCGCAAAATGCCAGCGCAGGCTACCAAAGCACATATCTTTTACCAGAACTTTATCCGCTTCTGGTAGATTAGCAAGAGTGGGGCGCTGCAATACTTCCGTCAGTGATTTGCCCTGATAAACCACCTGATACAAGGCTTCTGCCGCGATACTTCTGGGGTTGAGCATCAATTATCCCAACACCACACTGGTGATTGAATGCCCGTTAAGAAAATCCCCTGCTGACATCGCTTTTTTGCCTGGCATCTGCAAGCGTTCTATCACCAGAATGCCATCTCCTGTTGCTACTTCGATACCTTTGGGTGATTCCTGTAACACCCAGCCAGGTTCAAATGATACGGGTTCATTTTTTACGTGCGTCATATGAATCTTCATGGCTTTACCGTGATACTCCGTAAACGCAACCGGCCAGGGGTTAAATGCCCTGACCATCCGATCAATTTCGACAGCGGATTTTCTCCAGTCTATTTCCCCCTCTGTCTTGCTTAGTTTATGAGCATAAGTAGCTTTGCCTCCATCCTGCTGCTTTGCCTGTAACGAACCGCTCTGTAGTTGTTGCAGCACTTGTAGCATATCATTCGCGCCCTGCTTTGCCAGCTTGTCATGGATGCTCTGCGCAGTATCTCTTGCTGTGATTGGACAGACTGACTGTAAGAGTATATCTCCTGTATCCAGTCCGGCTGCCATTTGCATTATGGTATTGCCTGTTTCCGTGTCACCACTTTGTATGGCACGTTGTATCGGTGCTGCACCGCGCCAGCGAGGTAGTAATGAGCCGTGTATGTTCAGACAGCCATAACGCGGGGTATCCAGTACAGCTTGCGGCAATAACAGGCCATAGGCCGCAACAATCATCACATCAGGCTGATAATTCTGTAATGTTTTCTGGATGGCTTCAGGTTTAAGAGATTCAGGCTGTTCAACTGGAATCTGCTTTTCCACCGCAAGCTGTTTTACCGGACCAAAAACAATTTTTCTGCCACGCCCGGCAGGTCTATCTGGCTGTGTATACACGGCAACAACCTGATGTGGAGAGGTAATAAGAGCTTGCAGTGCGGGGACGGCAAAATCCGGAGTACCTGCATAGACGATTCGCAAGCTGCCGCTATCACTGTTTGAGTTATTCTCGCTATCCATGTTAGCTGGCTATCTGTTTGGCTGCCTTCTGCATTTTTTTACGCACACGAGTCTGTTTCAGAGGGGAAAGGTAGTCAACGAATACCTTGCCCTGCAAATGATCCAGTTCATGCTGAATACACACGGCAAGCAGGCCATCCGCTTCCATTTCAAACAACTCGCCTTCTTTGTCCAGTGCCCTTACCTTGACTCTTTCGGCACGCTTGACGGGAGCAAAGTATTCCGGGATGGATAAACAGCCTTCTTCTGTTTCCTTGCTGCCTTCCTTCTCAATAATTTCTGCATTAATAAAGCACAATGGTTCATTTTTCTCTTCAGAAACATCAATGACCACAATACGCTTATGAATGTTTACTTGAGTAGCAGCCAGCCCTACTCCCGGTGCGTCATACATAGTCTCAAACATGTCATCAACAATTTGCCGAATAGAAGCATCCACCTGTTTCACTGGCTGGGCTTTTTTGCGTAGCCTTGGGTCTGGGTAATGTAATATGGGTAACAGTGCCATACCGAAAATCCGAAATAAATGAGTTAGAACTGGTAAAACGCTATTATACCTGCCACTGACGGTGTGGAGAACTCAATTCTGCATACTTATGGCAACTCTCGCCACCTCCGAATGACGCAGAGTTAGCTGTATCGAACCACTCATAACAATAAGAATAATTATGAAAGTATCACTTCCAGTATCATTGGCTCTCTTCATCTCTGTAATGGTAATACAGGGTTGTTCAACTACTTACACCAACAAGCCCGCATCAAGTTTAAAGCAGGTTGAGGTTGAATATGATGCCTATTACGGGTTTCCACAAAGAGACTCAGTAAAGGATACACAATATGCTCGTAAGGCAACTGTCCACAAAAGTTTTACTGGCTCGCCTTTCAGAAAAAATGCACCCACACGCTATGTGGTAAAACCAGGTGATACCCTGTGGGGCATCAGTAAAATGTTTTTGAAAGACCCTTACTACTGGCCTGAAATCTGGGACAAGAATAAAAAAGTACGCAATCCACACCGGATATACCCGGGTGATGTGCTGACTATTATTAACGGTCATAATTCCGTAACAGGAGACCAGGCAAGTAATAAGCTCATTCCAACCATTCGTATCACCCGGCTGGGCACAGGTATGCCTATCTCCACTCTGGCTCCCTTTCTCGCCTGGCCACGTGTCGTTGATAAAGATGATCTGACAAGTGCCCCCTATATTATTGCCGCACGAGATGCCAAACTATTGCTGGAGGAAGGGAAAGATATTTATGTAAAAGGACTGTCACATGCACAAAGAGGGGACACTTACGGCATATATCACACCGGAAAAGAACTTCGAGACCCGGAAACCAATGAATTACTCGGTACAGAAATTACTTACCATGGTCAGGCATCTATTGTATCAGCCGATGAAATTACCACGGCAAGAATAGAAAAAACCTCGCGTGAAATCAGAAGAGGTGACCGCCTGATCAAGGTAGACCCCAGGCCACGCGCATTATCCCTGCCTATTCATATACCTCGAAACAAAGTTCGTGGTACGGTAATGAGTTTATATGATGCTGATTTGATAAGTGGGCAACGCATGATTGCAGTGATTAACCGGGGAGCTCGTGATGGTATTCGTGCAGGGCAAATACTGGGTGTCTATTCGCCACCACGTTTTGCAAAAGACCCTTATGAAAAACGTCTCGATAACTTTCACAGCAAACAGCCCATTGCAGTGAAGTTACCCCCTGAAAGGGTAGGCTCAATGATAGTTTATGAAGTCACAGACCGTCTGAGTTATGCATTGATTAGTAAATCAGATCACCCCATAAAGAAAGGCTATAAAGTAGGCAACCCCTAAATCTATCACAAGCCTGTATAATAATGGACTGAAATATAAAACCCCAGAACTACCTGACCCTAACAGCTAGTTACTACAACCTGAGTCCGTCCTAGAGTTACGGATTCAGGTTTATACAAAACCACAAACCAAGATACGTGAAATCAGCCAACGAATTA
>JALVFC010000190.1 GCA_027030285.1 Thiotrichaceae bacterium
CAGGTGCTGAAGGTCTCCAGATAACAAGCCTCAAACAGGCCCTGGCAGCACAGGACAAGGGGCTAATGGCTTATCTGGGCAAGCTTTCTGGCGAGGGTGAGCATCTGTTTAATGCGCTCAATACGGCACTGCTGGATGATGGTGTGTATATTCGTCTGGCAGCGGGTTGCAAGTTGCACAAACCTATCGAAATTTTGCATGTCTCACTCACCTTCAGCGGCGCATTGATCGCCCAGCCGCGTCATCTGGTGGTGCTTGAAGCAGGTGCCGAGGCAACGCTGATTGAGCATCACGGTTCATTAGGTGATTCCTTGTGTTTCAATAATATGCTGAGTGAAATTTTTCTGGCTGAAAACACTCGTCTAAAACATGTCAGGCTACAAAACGAAAGCCGCCAATCCAGGCATCTGGCGAGTCTGTATATCCAGCAACAACAGCATAGTGAATATTATGCTACCTCTATTGCGCTGGGCGGCTTATGGTCACGCATTGAGTTTCATAACGGGCTGGATGCAGTGAATGCCAGGGCGCATCATGCTGGCTTTTATATGGCAGGTGATAGCCAGCTTAACAATAATCATCTTAAAGTGGTGCATCGTGCTGCGGGTTGTCGCAGTCGGGAGGTTTATAAAGGGATTTTGAAAGGGCATGGCAAAGCTGTGTTTGATGGCATGGTCAAGGTTGCCGTGGATGCCCAGCAAAGCGATGCTCATCTCAGTAATGCCAATCTGCTGTTATCCCGGAATGCCGAAATTGACACGAAACCCATTCTGGAAATCGAGGCGGATGATGTCAAATGCAGTCATGGCACAACGGTAGGGCAAATTGATGCCGATTTGCTGTTTTATTTGCGCTCGCGTGGCATCGCAGAAAGTCAGGCAAGACAGATGATCTGCCTGGGTTTCGCTGGTGATATCGTTGAAACAATTGACTGGCAGCCCATGCGTGACTATGTACAGGGATTGTTGCAACAGCGGTTGCAGCACATTGAGACATTCCGTTGATACAGGGGGTAGGTGTTCATGTTTAAACTGGCGAAACTGGCAAAACGGGTCAAGCAGAAAACAGCCAAAACACGCTCCGGCCCAGTGGATAAAGCAACGCTTAAAGCCGCAGTGATAGACGCCATCAAAACCATCTACGACCCTGAAATCCCGGTCAATATCTATGATCTGGGGCTGATTTACGATATCACGATTGATGATAATTTTTTCGTAACGGTTGATATGACTCTGACAGCTCCCGCCTGTCCGGTAGCTGAGATCATGCCAGGACAAGTCGAAAACGTGGTTAAATCGGTCAGGGGAGTCAGTGATGCCAAAGTCAACCTGATCTGGGATCCGCCCTGGTCACAAGACAGCATGAGTGATGAAGCCAAACTGGAACTTGGATTGTTATGAGCCAGAATATGCTGAATGATATTGCAGAAGATTTTGAACTGCTGCAAGACTGGGAACAACGCTATCAATACCTGGTAGAACTCGGCGAGCAATTGCCCGCCATGCCAGAATCAGAAAAAACACAGGAAAACCGAGTCATACCCTGCATGAGCAAAGTCTGGGTGTATGCCTATCCAGACCCCGAAAAGCCAGAACGTATCCTGTTTCATGGTGATTGCGATACCGCGATAATCAAAGGCGTCGTAGCGCTTCTGGTGCAAATTTTCTCCGGCAAAACCGCCGATGAAATCCGCCAGGTAGATATAGACAGCCTGTTTGAACGCATCCAGCTGGCAGAAAACTTAAGCCCCAATCGCCATGTAGGCATCTATGCCATTGTTGAGAAAATGCGTGAGCAAGTGGAAAAGTTGTCAGCGTCAAGACGCTGATTCAGAAAGTCAAATAATACAACCTCGATTTCCCTCTGGTTACGTGGCTCTGCCGCGTAATCCCAAGCTGAGGTTCTGCACTCGAACGGTATATTTTACTGAGTGTAAGACTGTATTAGTATCATGTATAATGATATGAATATGGATATTTACTTAGATAATTGTTGTCTAAACCGACCATTTGATGATCAATCTAACCCAAGAGTACACCTTGAAGCTGAAGCCATCAAAACAATAACCAGTCTTATTGAGGCTGGAAGGTGGAAGCTTGTAACAAGTACTGTGCTTCTATTTGAAATTAATAAAACACCTAATGAAAAAAGGCGTAGAAATTTACATGGAATAAACAATATGGCTCATAGGTGTGTTGAAACTAGCCCCGTTATCAGAGAAAGAGCAAAATATTTCGAGACATTTGGGATAAAGGTATTTGATTCAGCCCATTTGGCTTGTGCAGAGAATAATGCAGATGTATTGTTAACGGTAGATGGCGGCTTCTTAAGAAAAGCCGACACCATTAAAGATCTTAAAATTAAAACAATGAATCCATTACAATGGTTAGAAGAGGTGCTGAAATGAGCGTATTAAATTACAAAACAGATTATGAAATTCAAGAAGCAGCTTTCGAACTATTGAACAAAAAGTTGGGTATAACAAACCTGATCCGTTTCATGCAGCAATATGATAAAGGGTACGGAAACTACACTATAGACAGAGATGCCTGGCAAAAGGACTACACTATAGATAGTCTTTTTGACGAAATTGAATCTGAAAATAGTAATTAACTGCTAGACATTTCCATGGTTACGTGGCTCTGCCACTCAAACGGCAAAACCGTTGAACTGCGTTACGTGGCTCTGCCTCGTAACGAGGTTTAAAACATTTGCTAATAGCAGCTATGTCAGTCCTTACAAATGGTCAAAACCTAAGCAGCTTCAACACCAGACATAATGTGTATATCCACATGAATATCCTCATAAGGACAACTTAAAGCGCCTTTTTCATTCCGCTCAATTAGCCCTAGCTCGACGAGAATACTGGCATCTTCATGTACCCGTTTTACATCCCGTCCAACATATCGGGCGAGTTCTCTTACCCCCATTGTTTTATTAGCCTGCAATGCATGGATAATATCCCAACGCTGTTCTGTTAAACGTGAGAAAAAAACACCAGCCGATTCAAAATTCAGGGTTTCACCCTGATAGGTCTTGTGTTGGGCTGCTTTTCCTGCAAGACGAAGGGCTGCTTTCCAGTCAGGCTGTAAAGTAATGGTCAGTTTTCTTTTTTCCATTTTTCTACCTCTCCTCTTGCTACGAAGCTCTGCTTCGTAACGAGATTAAGAATATAATTATAATAATGGATGTCCAGCTTTCACCCAGCTTCCGTTACTATGGCTCGCATAGGCTGACCGCGATTATGCACTACCACCCCATTATTCAGGCTCTATAACTAATAATCCTTCTGTTTCATTCTTAGAGAACTGTTCTATTGTTCTAGCGTTAGAGAGAAGAATATCTTTGATTACTGTTGTTCCTCTATTCCCAACAGAAAGCCAGATTACTTTTGGGGGAAAGCCAAACAGGAAAGACCTTTGCCGAAAATCATTATCTTTGGAT
>JALVFC010000191.1 GCA_027030285.1 Thiotrichaceae bacterium
AATGATTCAAAACCAATACTAAAATAAGGATCAACCTTCTTACCTGATTCAATCTGTAATAGAGTATCTTCAAAACCTTGTAAAGACTTATCAGCGGACTGTATTTCTATATGTAATATTTTTTTATTCATGGTTTATGTCATCCAGATCCTTTTTAAAATCAGCTAGTAAAGTGGGAATATCAATAAACATATAGGTTAATTCTTTTTCCTCAATATGCTTATGATCACCCTTTCCTCGTTCATTATCATAGCCAATAATTCGTTTACCATTTTTAATATAAACAAGTCGATATTTAAAGGGATGTTCCGAAGGAGGCACGGGGTCTGGTACTTCCCATATAACACCTTCAATTAAACCCTCACCATAGGCTTGTTTGAACTTATATAACAGATTGGCTTTCATCCTGAAATTGTGCCCCACACCTATGGGGCTTGTAAAGCCCCATATTAAGTATCGGTAAATAAGCGATGCTGATTAAAAGCTAATGGTGCTGTTAAGGTAATACCAGAGGCTCGCCCAAGACTCTTTTTTACGCTTGCAACCCAACTTAACAATCCATCAGTGCATCCGATTCCAGCAGTACTTTCAACAAATCCTTAGCTGGCTGATAGTTTTGTTCCGCCGATGCTGCAATCCAGCGAAGTGCTTCATCTGTATCTTCTGTTATCCCTACTCCATCCAGATACATCGCCCCTACCCAGTACTGAGCTTCCCTGTTGCCATTTTTTGCCGCCTGTAGATATAAATAAGCTGCCTGATAGGCATTGTCATCATCTTCACCGCGAACGGTCAGACGTAACTGATTGGCACGCATCACAGAATCTGTCGAATTAAGTGCAACTGTGAGAAAACCCCGTTTCAAGGAATTATCAGAGAGCCTGCTGATGTTAGCGTCCGAATCATTCCCACAAGCGGGCAGGAACAGCGCACAACTGAATAACCATGGAATCAATTGGCTTCTGAGGAACTGCTGACAACCACGTCTGCGGATACGAATACTGATAAATAGGGCTTTTTTCGACAAGGTTCGTATAGCGTGAATATTTTTATAGTTGCTTAATCCAGCACAGCAATGTCCAGAAAAAACATGAGTCATAAAATGGCTATTTTGATCAAACAGGGAGGACTGATCAATTAACACCCCCCCTTCCAGTACACAAATAATATTCAAAGATCCGGGATGTGCGTGTGCCGGAATAACATAGCCCTTCTGTGCTGAATGCAGTGCCACCTTTACTTTCCGACTGTGCAGGCATGGCAGACTCCGGTGAACTGCCGTCGAGTCAGACCACTGCTGCCACAGATTAGCGTCACGTTGCTTTTTTATCAGACTGCTAACCTGTCTCTGAATATGCCGCACACACTCCTCGGATTCACCTTGCCGGGAGTAAATTCTGGATACACTCCGGGCTAACTGAAAAAATGAATGTTTTTGCATGATAGTCGTTTCCATAGCACACCTCCGCTGTGGCAATTATCCATGTAGGCAACGCAAAAATCGGACAATACGAGTACAAGCTGAGTAGTTACAACTATTTAAGACCTGCTAACTGACCCTTTTCCAGATGATAACTCCAGGGCAAGTCAGCATTTTTCCAGCCATTAACAACACGTTTTCCTTTCAGTTTGCCTTTTTTCTGCTTATCTCCTTCAAATCCATCAATCACCGTATAGACCTTGCGATAACCTTTTGCTGCCAGCTTGTTAGCAGCTTTGGCACTCCGTGAACCGGAACGGTACATTAAAATAATACTGCTGTCTTTACTAAGGCTTCTGTCCCTAATAGCCTTGTCCACCAAATCAACAAACTGCTGGTTTTCCACTTTCCTGAAGCCATGGTGTTTATCATCCCAATGTGCATAATCCAGTGTATTAAAGGGAATATTAATATCCATTGTGCCTGCTGAACCAACAAAAATGAGTTCCTCGGGCGTGCGTACATCAATGAACAGTGCCTTATTGCCATATGACTGTTTCAGGGCATAGGCTTCTTTAGCAGTAAGATACAGGTTTTCAATGGTTTGCTTCTTGTTCGAAGCAGGTTTATCTGCTGCATTAGCCACCATAGGTATGAATACAAACAGCAGCCATAAATAGGTACTTAATATTTTCATAATATGTCCTCTCGTCTTTTCATTTGACAGCCTTGATGATGCATGGCTGTCTTGCTTTTAATGTTAGGACACCACTGAAAGCCCCGTCATCATCAGTTCTGATGAAAACAAACAATTTTTTTCAGACCACCGATCAATCTATTAAATTAATAGACAAATTCTATTTGCCCATAAGACACATATACACTAGACACTATAGTGAGCACGTACAAAACGGTGCTCGGGTAACTCAATCCCCGACATACTGCAAGGAGTCGCAAATGCAAGCTATTAACCCGGTGGAATTCCGGGACACGCTCCATAAAATACCTTTCTCAGAGGATAGCTGGAGTGACCTGATTAGCCTTATCAAGGTATCCACCGATAGTCAGGCGGGTATTATGATGATTACCCGAGATCATGACCATGACATTCTGAACAGCTATTCACCGGACTTTACCCTGTCAGCAGAAGTTAGAGATGCTTTTGAGAAGAGCAAGTGGATTACCGCCGCACTACCGGAAACATGGTCAAGAGACTACCTGAGCAAAGGCGTAGTGCTTGGCACAGACATTATCCCGCAGGAACAGATGCGGGAAACACCATTTTACAAAGACATTTTACAGACACTTGGACTCGAATACCTGATGGCAGGTATCTCCTTATTTGGAGAAGACTACCGAACATTGCTAAAATTTTTCCGCGCCAACAAACAGGAAAACTTCACCAGCGAACAAGCCCACCAACTAGGAATGCTCATGCCGGAAATCCGGCAGATGATGCGCTTCACGGAACGGCTGTATGAGCGCATGGTCGTCGAAACGGCTGAAAGTAAAGCCGGTGCTCCAAGGGGTGCTGCCACCATGGTCATCAACGATCAGGGTAAAATAATCAACCTTAATCGTGAAGCCGAAAAACTACTAAGTAAAGGCGAAATACTCAGTGCCAGACAAGACCATCTAATTGCCACTAACTATCAGGATAACAAAACACTCAAGCACACAATGGAATGTGCATTAGGACGACATGAGCCCGCAAGGCAAGGCAGTTCACTGATCGGCACACACAGCAACCAGGGAGTTCATCAACTATTGGCATTACCTGTTCCGACCTCTGAGCCTCCCTTCCCCTGGATGGAAGAATTCAGGGTTGCTGCCATTGTAGTGATAGACCCCATGCGACAAGTACAGATTGACGCCAATATTCTAAAAACCCTGTACCAGATCACCCCTGCTGAAATTGACCTGGTAAACGCCATGGCAAATGGCATAAAACCGGTACAATACGCGGAACAAAAAGGAAAATCCGTACCTACCGTACAAACACAACGACAGGC
>JALVFC010000192.1 GCA_027030285.1 Thiotrichaceae bacterium
TGGATTGATGCTGGCACCAAAATATAACGAAGGATATTTAGCTGTTTCTTTTGCTAGATAGTCATTGGGAATATACAGCTGCGTTTTTTCTTTATCCAGTTCTCCCTGCGAGTTAACAACACCATCAATTGCCAACACAATAGCAACATGAACCTGTTTTGAGGCATCAATGGTTTGTGCCAGCTTTTTAATCAGGTATTGATCCCCCCTGGCGGCTATTTCTTTTTCACTCACACCGAAAGCATTTATAAAGTAGCCAAATTTGTAGCTATCTTTTAAAGAATCAGCAATAAAGCAGCCACTATTACCATAACCCAATCCGGCTACATGCACATGCATATCCAGAACAGGTGTGTGGGGTAACTCTGAAGGTGGCAGGATAGGGCCTTTGAAGAGTGCCAGCCGTAATAAAGTCAGGGCTACGACAAATAAGGTCAGTAATAATAAAAGCTTTTTCAGAAGGTTAGCGAGACGGCTCATGATGTCCTGGGTGGAGGAAAAAATGCAAGTATATCCTGAGTATCCATTTAATTCATGCAGGAGTGGCTAACCCGTATTTCAAATATTTTATTCAGTAACTACCCAGCGTAATAAACAGCGGAGGCGGTAAGCAATTGATTATTAGGGACGCTGTAAATACATCCCTGTAAGCTCTGCGGTAGCATCCCTGCTGCCGAAGCCCTAATAATCAATGACTTACCACCTTATATACAATTATCCTGAGTAGTTACCATTTTTATTGCAATCAACGGGGCTTGTTATTCGTCAGTCATAATGACGAACGTCACATTTAATCAATTAATCAATCCAAGGAGAATAAAATGAAAAAATCACACAAGATGGCATCAGTTGCTGTTGCGAATATCCTGCTGTTGGGAAGCACAGTAAGTCCCTCTGCTTTTGCTGTGCCAGATCAACCCAAGAACTGGGAGAAATGCGCAGGGATTGCCAAAGCAGGTAAAAATGATTGCGGATCACTTGCTGAAGGTGGTCATGGTTGTGCAGGTAAGGCCGAGATTGACAATCTTGACACTGAATGGGTTTATGTACCCGAAGGTACATGCGAAAAAATAACGGGTGGTGTAAAGGCTGGGACGAAGCCTGCCAAGTAAAGAGCAGGGGGCGATAACGGTGTCTTGCCAACTTTTGGCAAGTCCTTCTGTTGCATATTGCATTTTCGTTGTCACCCCCTACCATCTTATAGTGATCATTTAAATGCAAACGATAACGAGTATTTCTGGTCAAGCCGGAGTAGGCTTACGCACACCCCATATTCCGCAAATATTGCAACAGGAGCTTGCTATACCCTGGCTGGAGCTATTGGTTGATAACTGGTTAGCAGAGGGAGGGCTTACTCGATACTACCTGTCTGCCATTGCGGAGCGTTATCCACTGACTTTACATGGCGTTGGTTTGTCGCTGGGAGGGCTGGAACCCCTTGATCTGAATTATCTGGCAAAGATCAAAGCTGTTATGCAACAGGCAGGGGCATTATGGTATTCCGAACATCTCTGTTTTTCACAATTAGCCTCGCATTTTTCTCATGACTTGCTGCCTCTACCCTATACTGAAGAAGTGATACAGCATGTTTCAGAGCGGATTAACAGGGTGCAGGATTTTATGGGATGTCAATTATTGGTTGAAAATGTTTCAAGCTATGTAACCTATCAGGAAAGTGATTTCTCTGAGGGTGAATTTATTGCTGCTCTGGTTGCTAATACAGGTTGTGCCTTGTTGCTGGATGTTAATAATTTCTATGTGAATCAGGTTAATCATAGTCATGATGCCCTGTCACAGATTCGTTTGCTACCCCATACGGCCGTGCGTGAAATTCATCTGGCTGGGTTTGCTGATAAAGGTGCATATGTTATTGATGCGCATAACAACCCAGTAGCTAGTAAAGTGTGGGAACTCTACGAAACGACATTGCAGTTGACTGGTGCTGTAGCCACTCTGATTGAGTGGGATAACGACATTCCGGCACTTGAGGTTTTACTGGATGAACGTGCTAAAGCGCAATGCTATTTGCATCAGCTAAACAAAGATATTGATGGGCAACAACAATGTGCCTAGCTCATTTACATGCCGTTAGTGATGCCTATCAACAAGCATTATTCGCAGGGGAAATTGCACCACTATCCCGTTTAATACATTCGACAGCAGCTGTTAGTAAAAGCTCACGTATCAGTGTCTATCAGAACAATCAAAGCGGCACTTTGAAACAGGTACTTGCTGCAGCCTATCCTGTATGTCGGGAAATAGTGGGTGCCCGGTACTTTCAGCAATTATCCGCTTATCACATAAAACAACATCCTTCCAGTGACCGCAATGTAGATAACTACGGTGATTCATTTGCTGCAACTCTGGAACGACTGCTTCATATCAGGGCTGAACTTGATGAGATGCCTTATCTTGCTGATATGGCGCGGCTGGAGTGGTTGCTTCATAAAGCTTACTACGCAGCGGATCGAATATCCTTTGATTTTACGGGCTTTGCAAAACTATCACCAGAACAGCAGACACAAGTTCAGTTCCGTCTGGCTGAAGATATTGAGCTGATGAACAGCTCGTATGCAGTTTGTCAGTTATGGCAGGCACATCAAAATGAGCAAATCCAGAATGACAATAACCTCCCTGACTTCTCTTATTGTTCTGCTAACCCACAATATTTATTGATTCAGCGTAAACAATGGCGCTGCGATGTTGAAATCATTGATAAGCCATTGTTTCAACTTCTAATGGCAATCAGGCAAGGCAAACCTTTGCTTGAATTTGCGCAATATCAGGAGAATAGCTCAATGGATATAACGGGTTTAATACACAGCGGCATGGTGAGCTACGTTGAGCCCTATGATTATGATTGAGCAACAGCAACTGAACCAGTTGTATCGCTATTGCTACGCGCTTAGTTTGCACCGTGATAATGCCTATGATTTATTGCAAACCGCGCTGGAGAAGTATCTACGACATCCCGCCAGAAACAAGCATCAGGAAATGGCTTATCTGAGACGTATTATTCGCAATCAATTTATTGATAATACACGACGTGATAAACGCATTGGTTTTGAGTCTTATGATGAGCTTGGCAATAGCCAGCAAAACGTAGAAAATGATGTGCTTGCGATAGGCACACAGGGGTTGGAAAACTTGCTGATCAATGAACAGCAGATCGAACAAATCTGGTTGGTTCTGGATGCTTCGGAACGGGAGATTATTTTTTTGTGGGCTGTAGAAGGGTATACCGCAGCAGAAATTGCCAGCGAACTGGAAATACCAAGAGGCACGGTGCTTTCAAAAATTCATCGCCTGCGAAAGAAAGTTCTGGCGAGTCAAAATGATGACATGACAACCATCATGAAGGGGAACGCTGAATGAAAATATCGTTAAAACATGCCATAAACAGCCAGCTTGATTCGG
>JALVFC010000193.1 GCA_027030285.1 Thiotrichaceae bacterium
AGCAACACTATGGGGTATACGCGGGTACAACCTGGCATGACAGCGTGGACACCTGATACTGTGAATTTCCGGGGATTTGCTTCTGCTATTACTTTCGGTGCTTTTCCCGCTGTCGGCACTTTTCCCGCTGTCGGCACTGGAAGCAAATTTGGAAATCAAATTGCAATGTGGACAACATAATAGCCCCGCTTGCAGCCCTGTTAGACACATCTTGCTCATAAAGTAATTTCCTGATGTTGCCAGACATCATCGGGATCCAGCGAAGAACTAAGCATGGCAAGAATAACCACCAGTGCGAAGAACGAATATAAGGAGGTGCCTGGAATAATCTCGGCAATATCACCCAGCTTAACGCCAGCAACAATAATGGCGAGCAGAAACACTTCCAGCATGCCCCAAACTTCCGTGCTATGCAAAAAGCGAAATATTGGACCAATCCAGCGGCTATTATGACCAATCTTGACAGAGCCAAGTATATAAACCATTCCCGCAAGACTGACTACCGGAAACAGGATCGTAGTAAAGAAAACCAACAGTGCCAAAAAAGGTCTGTCAATACGGAACAGCTCAATACTTGAAGACAGCAGGTTTGAATCAAGCTCCAGCCCACCAGCTTTTAAAGATAGTAGAGGAAACAGGTTGGATAAAACAAAAAGAATAATACCCGTTATTGCCAAAGCCAAACTACGGTTCAAGGAGTTGATACGATGCCGCTCCAGAATGGAGTTGCAGCGAATACATCGTGCAGTCTTACCCTGATGCAACAGGGGGACTTCCTGAATAAGGTCACAATCGTGACAAATCCTTATGGAATGGTGACCGTTATTATGATGTATCTCTCCGTGCATATGAAACCGTGTAGCCGGGCCCTTGTTTAATTTTTTTATAATTACCAAAAACTTCTTTCAGGTTACGCTTCATATACTGACGTAAACCATTGATCGTGACAAGATAAATCTCACCACCGGGTTTCAGGTAATGCTGCGCATCGTGCAATAGCACACTCATCATCTCTTTACCGACTTTTGCTGGTACATTAGAGGCAATAATATCAAAGCGCAGATGCGGATCAATATGCTGGAAACCATTGCTCAACATCGCCCTGGCATTCCCTGCCTGATTGATAGCAACATTTTTATTGGCATACTCCACTGCCATAAAATCCTTGTCCACCATTAGCGTCCTGCCCTGTGGTGCAAGTTTTGCCAGAGTGATGCCAATGGCACCATAACCACACCCCAGATCAAAACAGTCATCAGTGGGCTTGACCTTAATGTAATCCAGCAACAACCGAGTTCCAGCATCAATCTGACGTGGCGAAAAAATCCCCCAGGTGCTATGAAACGTCAGTTGTTGCTCACACAGTGTGTCAGTAAAAACAATATCCTCGCGCAATTGATCCAGTGACTGCTTCATGCGGGAACTGTGCTTATGATATGAAAAGAAAGAGCAAGTGACAGGTATAACAGCAAACTACCCGTCAGCAGCATGAAAGCGGTACGCCGTTTGGTATTTGCGGCAAAGGCAACCAGATTCAGGGCAGTAAAGCCTATAAAACCGATAAGTTTGAAAAGTATAAAGGGATGACTAAAAGGAATTCCCATTGCAAATGCCGGAGCAATACCACTGAAGAAAACCGCCATCACCAAAAAGGAAAAGGCATTCATGATACCTTTTGCCGTTGCTCGGGGTGTATCCATATACAGCAAAAAAGCCCGATAAATAACAAACAGCAGCAGCATCGCTGACATCGTAATGTGTATCGAGGGCAATAACTCAACAAGGGTTTTTGTACTCATCATGTTACCCGATCAGTCGTTTGCGATAACGAAGACAACTGCTTGAATACCTGCTCAGCCTGCATGAGTGCATCATCCAGCGAGTCGGAAAGCATGCAGAAATGTCCCATTTTTCTTCCTGGTCGTGCTTCCTTCTTGCCATACAGGTGTAATTTACAATTGGCGCTGGCAAGCAAATGTTCCCAGTGAGGCTGTGCACCACCCCACAAGTCACCCAGCAGGTTCACCATGACCACAGGACTCAGCAGACGGGTATCACCAAATGGCAAGTCACACACCATGCGCACCTGCTGCTCAAATTGTGAAGTCACACAGGCATCAATGGTGTAATGCCCACTGTTGTGGGTGCGTGGAGCCATTTCATTCACCAGTAACTCACCCTCTCTGGAAACGAAGAACTCCACCGCCAGCACACCAATATAGTCAAGCCTGTCAGCAATCCGGATGGCAGCGACCTGCGCGGCATGAGCAATATCATCGCTCACCCTGGCAGGCACGATACTTTGGTGCAAAATACCGTTGCGGTGAATATTTTCCGCAACAGGAAAACACTGGCTGTCACCTTTACTATTGCGCCCGAGTACCACCGAGATTTCAGTATCCAGATCAATGCGCTGTTCCAGTACGCAATCTTGCCCATTCAATTTGCCATAGGCTTGCCTGACTTCTTCAACGGAATGAACAACCACCTGCCCCTTACCATCATAGCCAAAACGAGCTGTCTTCAAAATGGCCGGAAAGGTAATTTCCCCTGCTGCCGCAGCGATATCCGAACTGGTTCGAATCACTCCATAAGGCGCTGTCAGTAATCCACATTGGCGAATAAAGTCTTTTTCAACCATTCGATCCTGCGCCATTTCAACAGCTTCGGCTCGAGGTCTGACAAGCGTCTTGCTTGCCAGCGTCGCCAGTGCAGGTGCGGAGATATTTTCAAACTCCGTGGTAATCACATCACACTGCTCAGCCATCTGTTCGAGCGCAGCGTCATCATCATAGGGGGCAATAATATGCTGGTCGGCTAACTGCCCGGCAGGGCTGTGCCTGTCTGGCTCCAGCACAACCACCTGATAGCCAAGATTTTTCGCGGCTATGGTAAACATTCTGCCCAGCTGACCGCCGCCAAGCATGCCGATTGTTGCGCCTGGTAAAATCATGCTTCGGGTGGGAGATCCATATTCAGGGCGATTTCACGTTGCTGCTCGCGGAATTCCTGTAGCCGTTTTGCCAACGCTGCATCCTCATTTGCCAGCAGTGAAACAGCAAAAAGGGCAGCATTAGCAGCCCCAGCCTCGCCAATCGCAAACGTGGCAACAGGAACACCTTTGGGCATTTGCACGATAGAAAGAAGCGAGTCCTTACCTTTCAGGTAGCGTGAAGGCACTGGCACACCAAGCACAGGAACTGTGGTTTTTGCAGCCAGCATACCGGGCAAATGTGCCGCCCCGCCAGCGCCGGCAATAATACATTGCAGACCACGCTCTCTGGCAGTGCTGGCATATTCAAATAACAGATCAGGGGTACGGTGTGCCGATACCACGCGATATTCATGGGCAACAGCAAAGTTCTCCAGCTGCTCAACCGCTTGCGACATGACAGCCCAGTCACTGTTACTTCCCA
>JALVFC010000194.1 GCA_027030285.1 Thiotrichaceae bacterium
CTCAGTAGTGGGAAATACCGAGCTGTTAATAGCTGGAGATGCATTTTTCCTATAAACAGCAATTGAAGCAAGCTCTTTCAAGTTTGGAACACGCCAAGTTGATACTCCTGCGAAACTCTGACCTTCTCGACCAAGAGCACCTGTCCATATAAAGCGGGTATCTGTTGTCACAGCTGGATCAGGGTCGTCGCAACTATCATCAGATGGATCGTTTGCTGTCCCATTATCATTAAAAATATAACCTTCCAGACAGCGTTTCCAGGTAAGTCCGGTTGTCAAATCCTGAACTGTACCGTCACCATTTACCTGGAAGCGAGCGGCATCGTTCGCGGTATTGGCATCCAGCTTTTTAGTACCACGAACCAACCGGACATACCTTTTTTCAATATCTGATATTTCGTGATCTATTTCACTGTCATCAAAGAATATTGTCCAGGTGTGGTTATCCAGAGTTGCCGGGTCAATGGTCGCGTATCCGATACCACGGGCTCTGGGTTTTTTCGGATTGGCTCCAGTCAGATTATCCTCGTAATCTTGAGGAGTGAAATCAGTACACGACTGGGCATAATCCGCATTAGAAGTAGACAAACTATCCAGTACACCCTGAATAGTAGCAAGCTGTGCTGTTGTAAAATGTGAACCAGCAGGCAAAGATTGCAACGAAGGATCAACATCTGAGTAAATAATACCCACGCAATCAATCTTGTGAGATGCCTGTGTGTTAGGAAAGTAAACAGTATCAATACCCACATTACCACTATCCCTGCTCATTTCATCCATTTTAAACAAGCTGCGCAGCTCTTCACGACTTGGTAAACGCCAGTCGCTGGCACCACAGAAGTTTGCAGTATTGACGTTAGCGATAAACTCACCAACAGAGCCGGCTCCCGACCCCAGAGCATAGCTAGTCCCTGCGTCGTGTAAATCTCCACTGCCGGCAAGACTTTTAACCTCCCATATTAAACCGGTTACATTGTCTTTCACACAGACGGCATTTGCAGCGGAAGTAGCCCGACTAGCCTGATCAAGAGGTGTGAAATCAAAGCCTGCGTAACCATTGGTATTATCATTGTTAGTAAAATCTCTACCAGTACCTCCATCAACTCCTGATGTATAGGCCGTATCATTTAACTTTCCTGTTGCGGATGGAGCAATCACATCGGTTACAACATTAATCGTAATTGTTTCAGTGTCCGTTCCACCTTTTCCGTCAACGACCGTTACTGTAATACTATCAGTGCTTACTGTAGAAGTGTCGGGGGGTGTTAATGTCAATGTCGCAGTACCATCACTATTATCTGCAAAAGATGCATAGCCTGGTAGAGTATTGGTGCTAAATTGCAAGTTATCACCATCAGCATCTGTTGCACTGATATTGACAACTTTACTGCTACCCAGTTGCACCGACTGGTCACCAACAGGTGCTAGTACTGGAGCATCATTAACATTAGTCACTGTAACAGACACAGTAGTTGCCTGGCCGTCTAGGCTTCCATCTGTTGGAATGTAGGTAAATGTATCCGTACCAGAAAAATCGGTATTTGGAATGTATTCAATTGCGTTTCCTGCTATAACAGCCGTACCATTTACGGGAGTGCTCAAGCTCGCTGCTTTGATGCTCAGAGCATCATTATCTACATCAGTGTCATTATCCAGAACCGCTATCGTTACAGGCTGTTCTTCCTGCGTAGTTACACTATCTGCTACGCCAACAGGAGCATCATTTACGTTGCTCACTGTAACTGTCACGGTTGTTGCCTGGCCATCGAGAATTCCATCTGTTGGAATATAGGTAAACGTATCCGTGCCAGAAAAATTGGCATCTGGTGTATATTGAACGCTATTAGTAGCAATTACAGCTGTGCCGTTTGCAGGAGTGCTAAGACTTCCTGCTTTTATACTCAGTGTATCCGCTGTATCTGCATCGATATCATTATCAAGAACAGGAATACTCACTGTTTGCTCTTCCTGTGCAGCAATCGAATCGGCAACTCCAACTGGAGCATCATTAATATTGTTTACCGTAACAGTAACTGTGCGCACATCGCCATCAAAATGACCATCATTGGGAGTGTATGTAAAGCTATCATTTCCAGCATAGTCTGTTACCGGGGTATAAGCTACGGATGTGCCATCAGCACTTACACTTACTAAACCATGCTGCGGCTGGATAACATTTGTGACTGTTAGCGTATCACCGTCATCATCGGAGTCATTATCAAGCACCGCGATATCAACAGACTGCTCTTCATCAGTTGTTGCTGTGTCATCCTGCCCGACGGGTCTAACATTGTTAACTTTTTGCCTTAGTGAAGCAAAATAGGTTTGTTCTCCGCCTTTTTGACGGATCATAGAATCAAGGTCGGTCTTCAATGCATCTACGCCCACTGAAAACGATGCAACTGGTGATGCAGCAAATGCACCTGAATAAACTAGCAGGACTTCATTGTCAGAATTGTTATCACTATGTGTAAGGTCGAGACCTGTCAGTCTGGCTTGTGGAGTTAACTCAAATTTTTCCCTTATTTCAGCTTCAGCACCTTTTTCCTGTTGCCCATCACCCAGTAAGCTTGTTTTTAAGTCTAGACCTGAAGCCAGTTTCAGTTTGGATAGCTCATCCACAAGAGTCGTAAACAGGTTTATATTTACCTGATTTTGCCCATTTCTTACAAACACCACTGCAGTCAAAGGAGCATCTGAAGCTCCCATAGTGACTTTGCTCCCGGTATTTTCATCGATGTAAGCACCTTTCACTGAGAAGCGGGTCCATCCTGTCCAGGGTAGCTCAAATGACTGATATGCCCCTTTTGTTATTGTTAAGTCCGATAGATCTTTGCTTTCCATAGCATCCGTTCCGTCGTCATTAAGCTGTGTAGCGCTCATTTCACTGATTGAGACAAGCGGTCCCTTTTGAATAACTCCATTCACAACAGGGGTGGCAGGTGCAGAGGAACCTCCGCCACACGCCGTTAAAGTAGCAAGAACTATTAACCCAATAAGCCCATTGATAGATTTAATAAACATTGGAAGTACACCCTGTTATTTATTGCCCTAATTGAACTGCCGGGGATTAGAACACTCTGCCCAGGCAAATTTGATAATCACCCAGTATATTTCCATACTGAGCCTTAATCAAGCTGAATATATAGATGAATAGCCCCTATTTAGCCGACTTTTATAAGCTACCACTCTTACTAAAAACTGGGGTTCACATACCTGTCCATGCTGTACCTATAAGCCAATCCCATCATTACAGTGCAAACTGCACCCTATCTCAAGTATGACTGGTGTAGTGAGATAGATTGCTGTCTGTACAAAAACGACACACCATATGGGGGGGGTTGTTGATCACTAAGAGCAACGAGTTAACGATAACCAGGGTAGTCCGCTAACTGGCCTATCT
>JALVFC010000195.1 GCA_027030285.1 Thiotrichaceae bacterium
CAACCAGGGCGTCACTACCTACTACTTCGGCAACGACTACGAAGTCATCCTGGAGACCGATAAAGACAACCGGCAGGTCAGGCGCATGCGTCACCACATCTACGTCGGCAGCGAACTGGTCGCCACGCATGAAAAAACCCTGGTCAACGGCAACAAACAGGCAGATAGCACTGCCTACATGCACCGTGATGCACTGGGAAACATCGACACTGTCACCAACGAAGGCGGAAATCATCCAGCAACAACGCTCGCTCATCCCTGTCCTGTTCTCGCTGTTCTCGGTTAGTCATAGACAATTTACCTTGCAAAATAAAACCCTGTCTTTTAAATTACAAGGTATGGATAGATATTACACTGACTTTCTAAACGAGCTTCTCACACTTTTTCCCTGTGTTGCACTTACTGGAGTTCGGCAGTCGGGAAAGACTACGACCTTGTCTCAGCTTTCAGCACCTTGGCAGGTATATGATTTAGAGAAAAGAAGTGACTATGAGATAGTGGTTCGTGATCCTGATTTATTTTTTCGACTTAACCCTGACCATATCGCCCTTGATGAGGCACAGTTATTGCCAGAAGTTTTTCCTGCTTTGCGAGTGGCGATTGATGCGGATCGGGGCAAAAACGGACGATTTATTATCACAGGTTCAAGCTCTCCTGAATTGATGCGGTCTATTTCTGAAAGCCTGGCTGGGAGAGTAGCTATGATTGAGGTCGCTCCTTTTATGATGGGAGAGGCTTATGCCCAGCCGATTTCTGATTTGTATCGTTTGATTTTGTCGGGTGATTTATTGAGTAGTTATCAAGAAATGACTGCTGGTGAAACAAGCTTGCAGCAACATCATGATTACTGGTTCCGGGGCGGTTACCCTGAGCCGTGGGTAAAGAATAATTCACGTTTTCATACCTTGTGGATGCAAAACTATATCAAGACCTATCTGGATCGGGATATTTTACGTTTATTTCCTAATCTCCAACGTGGGAAGTACCAGCTTTTTTTACAAATGCTCGCGCAACTATCTGGCACTATTATTAACTATTCAGATATTGCCCGCACTCTTGGAGTTTCTGCTCCTACGGTTCGGGAATATTTCAAAATAGCACATGGAACCTTTATTTGGCGACATCTGCCCCCGTATGAAAAGAATGCCTCCAAGCGTATTGTTAAACACCCCAAAGGGTATTTGCGAGATTCAGGTTTATTGCATCACCTCTTGCACCTGAATAGCTTGAATGATGTGCTTTCCCATCCACAAATGGGGCATTCATGGGAGTCTATGGTGATTGAAAATATTATTCGGGGTTTGAATGCTTTGGGCTGTGTATTTGACTATTTTCATTATCGAACCAGTGCTGGGGCTGAAGTTGATCTGGTACTGGAAGGTGAGTTCGGATTATTACCTGTTGAGGTTAAATACAAGCAGACTGTAACACTACGTGAGCTCAAAGGTATTCGGCGGTTTATTAAGGAGTATCAATGTCCTTATGGGATTGTGATTAGTAATAATGAGCGATTGGGTTTGCTGGATGAGGGCTTGATTGCTATTCCTTTTGCATATTTGTGATACCTGTGTATTGATGAAACCGACTGGATACAGCATACCCACTACTTTAAAAATACTACCGAACGCCTGGATGCCCTGCACAACATCCGTGAAAGCTTCCAGTACGACACACTGGATCGACTGACCACTGGATCAACGTCAACCCGCGGGGAGCTGACCATACACGACTACCAGGACAACATCAGCTTCAAAACTGGCGCAGGGCAGATATGCTTTGAAGAAACATTGGATCCTGTCGACTTGTGGACAATATTTTGGCATGTTCGCCTTTATTTCATTACTCAGTGGGGTATTTATAAAATGAAATTCAGCAGTTATCTATTCTGATACAGGGGTGTTGGGGCTGAATTTCTTTGCTGACATATGGGGTTAACAGGCTTCTGGATATGGGTCATAATGGTAGCATTATTTGTTTGTCATTTTGTGGAGTTATTATCTTGAGCATCCAGCTTTCTGACCGTATTCAACGGGTCAAACCTTCCCAGACTCTTGCCATTTCTGCACTTTCCCAACGTCTTAAAGCCGAAGGCCGCGATATTATCGGGCTGGGGGTGGGGGAGCCGGATTTTGATACGCCGGATTTTATTGGTGAGGCAGGTATTCAGGCCATTCGTGATGGCAAAACACGTTATACGCCCGTGGATGGTATTCCTGAGCTGAAACAGGCGATTGTTGACAAGTTCAAACGTGATAATGAGCTGGACTTTGCGCTGGATGAAGTGATTGCTTCTACCGGGGGCAAACAGTGTTTATATAATCTGTGTCAGGCATTATTAAATGATGGGGATGAGGTGATTATTCCCGCACCGTACTGGGTGTCCTATCCTGATATGGCTGCTTTGGCTGGTGGTGTGCCGGTATTTGTGGAAGCTGGTATTGATGATCATTTCAAGCTCACTGCGGATAAGCTGGAGGCGGCGATTACGCCAAAGACGCGGCTGTTTTTTATTAATAGTCCGTCCAATCCTACAGGAGTTGCCTATAGCCGCGAGGAACTGGCTGCGCTAGGTGAGGTGTTGCTGAAGCATCCGCAGATTGTGGTGGCAACGGATGATATGTATGAGCATATTCTGTTTGGTAACAAGTCGTTTGTGAATATTCTCAATGCTACGCCCGAGCTGGCGGATCGTTGCGTGGTTTTCAATGGGGTTTCCAAGGCGTATGCGATGACTGGCTGGCGTATTGGCTTTGCTGGTGGCCCAAAGGAGCTGATTCAGGCGATGAAGAAAGTGCAGGGGCAAAGTACCTCGAATCCATGCTCTATTGCCCAGGTAGCGGCAGCGGCTGGTTTAAGTGGTGATCAAAGTTTTATTCAGACCATGTTGAAATCCTTCGAAGAGCGCCATAACTTCGTGGTAGAAGCCGCCAGTCAGATTAAGGGTATGCGCTGTATTCCTTCTGACGGTACGTTCTACAGCTTTCCGAATATTGAGGGTATGATCGAACAGATCGATGGCGTGGAGAATGATGCACAGTTTGCCGAGCGTTTGCTGGATAAAACTGGTGTGGCACTTGTGCCTGGTTCTGCGTTTGGCATGCAGGGCTATATTCGCATCTCCTACGCAACCAGTATGGACAATCTGCACAAGGCAATGGAAAGGATTCAGTCCATGGTAATGTAAGGAGTCTGATTTACTATTATGAAAAAACAGCCAGAATCATTTCCGGAGTTAAATGAACGTGCCCGGCATTTGCTTAAGGTTCTGGTTGAGCAGTACATCCAGAGTGGTCAGCCAGTTGCTTCTACGGTACTGGCCAGCCAGAGCGGGTTGGCACTTAGCCCGGCGACGATCCGCAATGCCATGGCTAATCTGGAAAAAATGGGACTGATTCATGCGCC
>JALVFC010000196.1 GCA_027030285.1 Thiotrichaceae bacterium
TTATATTCATTCATAACCGTAAGATACTGCTTTGGCGTTATTAACTGCATACGGTCACCAACTTGTCTGCCTCTTTTTTTTCTAATTAATTGCCGCCATCTTTGCACCCCACCTTCAACAATAGAGACATCCTTAAAGCCTGTCGCAAGCAAAGATTTGCAGGCTGACACCAGTGCTAAATGTGATAATCCATCATCCACCAAAACAAGCTGCTCAGATTTTAGGTACGTTTTAGTTTTAACCGCATATTCTGGAATATTCAGTGAACCAGGCACATGCCATGAAGCGTATTGATCACCTGGGCGTATATCCACAACAGTAAAAATATCTTGGCGCCAGCTCTTTATATCTTGATCAGAAAACTTCTTGCACTGCTTTGCCCGTATCTCCAATCTTTTTGCTTTGGCTTCATTTTGTAGAATGCTATACGCATCTGGATCATCATCCAGATACTCTCCATTTGCATCCAGCCCTGAACATTCATGTTTACGGCTTTCATCAGGAAGCGTTGTTAGATCAATCACAGCATTAGGGCTTGAGCTGTTTGCCCACAATACTTCCCTTAAGTCTTCTCTCTTTTCAAAATTATTATCACCCTTAACACTTACATCCGCATGCGCAGTTAAAGCAAACACTACCCACAGCACCATGAGACAAGAAAACTTTCTTTTAATTGACGTATGCATATCTATCTAAACAGCAAGTAGTGTTTAACACATGGAGCAGACTTGGCCTCAAATAAGCATGCCAAGCCTCTCCTATGTTAAATCTTTCACTCACGGCAATGTTATCCCGCTAACTGCCTGGCGCATTGAGAATAGGTAACTCGCTCCTCTGCGGATCACAAAGTTTGTACCAACCAGCTGACCATTATGGTAAGCAGCCGTCTCATAGCGGCCAGTCTCCTGGTTATAGTGGCGAATGCTAGCAATAGCACTTTCTGTACCAAGCGTTTGTAGCAACTGATATGCATCCATGCCTGCTGGCACTCGCTGGAAGCCAGCGAAATTCATACCAGCGACAAGATCCACACCAGCACTATTGGCACTGCCTTCTAACACAAGTTCTTGCTCTGCTTTCATTTCAATGTAATAGCCTTCATTAGCTACTATTGGGAAGCTGGCACCTTGAGGAATAGCGCCAACAACTTCAGTAATTTCCATCAATTGCGTAACTGGGTTAAGGCGACTAATACGTTTAACATTCGGACTCAGTTCAGTTGCCCACTCAAAAGAGTTACGTGCGGGTAGAGGATCAATAGGTAAGGCAATCATATTGAGTCCAGCAAGCAACTGTAGATGTACATCTGGAACTGCTGGATTGGTTTGATCAGCAAACTCGGTACCATTCGTATTGCCATCACCGTCAGCATCGCCGTTGCCATCCTGATCCAAGTCTCCGAAAGCATTTTGCTCCCAGGAATCCGGCAGGCCATCACCATCAGAGTCTGGATCACAGGCGTTACCCTGTCCGTCACTGTCTGAATCAAGTTGATCAATATTGCTTACTGTGGGGCAGTTATCTGAACTATCTAAAACACCATCACTATCGGTGTCTATACCTGATGTAACAACAGTGACAGTCTGTTGTTTAGATATTGAATTGTTATTCGCATCAGTCGCTATCCAGGCAACAATAGTTTCCCCAATTTGGAATAAGGCTGGAGCATCGTTGCTTACGACAACAGGATTAAAAATATCTGTTGCAGTGGCGCTTCCAACATCAATAGCCACAGCTTCCGTACTGATTACTGTAATATCATAAGGCACTACCAGCGTTGGTAACGTAGTATCCTGCACAGTCACTTTCTGAACCGCCGTTCCAATATTCCCAGCACTATCAGTAGCACTGTAGGTGATATAAGTCGTACCTAGCGTGAATTGAGCAGGCGCATCATTAACCACTGACAGAGCGCCATCAATATCATCCACAGCGGTTGCAGATCCACCAAGATCAACAACCGAATCAACATCTGTTGCCTCAAACACTATATCGGCCGGTGCTGTCACGCTAGGTACAATAAGATCCTGTGCGGTAATATTCCAAGTAAAGGCAGTGATTACTGTATCAGCAGCATCAGTCACTGATATCTCCACCGTATTGGATACATCGGCTGTTGAATCAATTACACCGCTGATTACACCGCTCAGGGCATCAATCGTTAATCCTGTTGGCAATCCAGTAGCACTGAATGCCAGTGCATTCAAATCTGGATCATTCGCAACCACCGGTGTATTGACGATGCCAGTATGCACACTCTTTTGTTCGGCTAAAGCATGCAACACCGGCACTTCATTAATGCTATTGGTCAAACTCTCCGCAGGGCCAGCACCCATGGGAATGTAATCTGGGTCTGTAGTTAAAATCAGCTTATCAACAATCACCCCATCTTCATGCATCCAGATATTCAGGGTATGCTCACCTGTCTGGGTTACATTGATGCTGGCGACAGTTCCCTCTTCTGTCCTGCGTGTCCACCCCATATCTGTATTGGCAATCTGCCAGTCACCGTTGGTTACTTGAAGGCGAGAGCTACTTTCAAATTGCTCACCATTCAATCCAATATGGATGGAATCACCGGCCATATCCGCAGCCAATCCACGCACCCAGATATAGTGAATACCCGTGGTTAAAAAGTTGACTCTGAAATTCAGCGCTGGGCTGTTGGCAGCATAATCGGCATCAATCCGGTTACCGCTATCAGGTTGAGCGACCATGGCGCCATCACCACTGTAATCAAAGGTGGCATCCTGCACCCAGCTCTGACCTGCTTGCGATTGATTGGTGGTATGGAAGTGCTCGGCTTCCAGCACTAGCAACCGTTGCAAACTCTCATCCTGTTGGAAGGGGCCAGCATGGACAACGACATAACTCTCATTGCTCACTGCACTGGCAGTATATCCAGCACCTATAGTGATGGCTTTTACAGTCGCATCCTGTGTAATGGTCACCGGCCCAGTGTAGCGATAGGCATTCTCATCCGGCTCACTGCCATCCAGGGTGTAATAGATAGTTGCATTGGGTGTCGTCGTAGAGAGCGCAATATCTACATAATCACTAAAGCTTCCACCCAATGGGCTGATGACAGGCTCGGCAGCAAGCTCAGTTGAAGTGGCATCGGTTCCATTCAGGTATTCATCCAGATCAGACACGCCATCGCCGTCAAAATCACCTGTGCCATCACGGTCCAATGACCCAAAATTGGCAATCTCCCAATTGTCATCCATACCATCGCCATCTGTATCCCAAATCGGATTAATAGTAATAGTCGGCGATCTGAATGAAGTCAGTTTGCCATCTGTTGCCGCAAAGGTAATGGTGTAGCGCCCTGCTTGCCCAACTGAAGGCGTCCAGTTGAAAAAGGCCGTACCATCGCCATTATCAACAAAGATAGCACCAACAGGCTTTGGTGAGACACTAAAGCTCACAGCATCGCCATTAGGATCAGAAGCTTCCAGCAACATACCAACCTGCTCACCTTCTACCGTTGTCTGATCAGCAATGAACTGCATGTTCGGTGGTACCGGCTCATCAACCACCGGACTCATGCGTATCTGGTAGCTGTCTTTTGCATCTACGTCGAACAGGTTTATAAAGTAGATCCAAGTAGGTGGATTAGTCGATCGATCGCGTACCTTAGAGGCCCAGGCATTATCCAACGGAATGCGCTTGCCATCAGAGCGGATGGCCTCTTTTACAACTCTGGCACCCGCATAGGGATCGGGTATCTGTACATAGGTAAATCCAACAGCAGGAGAAAGCGTTAAGGTGTGAACAAAATCTGAACCAGAACTACTCCCGGCGCTGAGTGTGGCGCTGACTGATTGATCCTGCACCACCACATCATTGGTATCATCAGATTCAAACACGCGCAACGTCTGACCATCCAGCGCCAGAAAATCGCGTACGTTATCTCTACCGGGGGCATCAACCAAAACATCACGCAACAGGAGATGCGTATTTGGTTGCGAAAGAATTGAGGTGGCCGCACCGCCAAACTCATCTGCATGAGACATAGTCGCTGAGAAACTAATAAACTCACCCGCCAGCGTGGTGAGCATATTCCAGCGCCCCATCTTGGATTGGCTGGCTCCAATATCGCCAAAATTAATCAACAACACCGGCTCCGTAGGTTGATCATCAACAGAGCTAGCAGTAATTTTAAAGCCAATCAATAAACCCTGAGGGTTTTCCTTGATAACCGGCTGAGCTGAATCAATAGTGACATTCTTAGCAAGCCCAACACCATTGTTTTTAATCCGCACACCCAGTGTGTAGGGTTCAGACTCTTCTATCTCGGTAGTGAAAGGATCATCACCAATGACCTGTTTGGTTAAGAAGTAATCCAATCCCAGCTCGGGCAGTGGCTTAACTGTGATAAAATCTGGCGTAATTTCAACCTCTTCTGGTTGACCACCAAGAGTGTAACTTAAATTGGCGCCTACGAAGTACAGCGTACCAGTTGGGCTACTTGTGGCATTAACTGTAGGAATAATCAGCCAGTGTATTTCACCCGTAGTATTTGGCTCAACTCGGCCACCACCACTCACATCAGAAATACCCGTCATGCTATCGATACGGATAAAAAACTTGGCCGTTGTATTATTTGGGTCAGAAGTGGCCGTTACAATAATACCATCTTCATCTTTGAATTTTACACTGACCAGAATATTTTCAATGGCCAAGGTATCGAGATTATTATTGATCTTCATCATGGCATCGAACGCCTGGCGTTCAAATGCAAGCTCTTGCCGAATCTCAATCTTTACCTGCGCACAGATGGCTTCAGCAGACGATAGCTGCGGCGCCCAAAACAATGCAAGCAAGCACATGAGCCACAAACCCTGCCAATGCTTGGTACACAAACCTAATCCATGCGCGTTCTTATTCATTTTAATATCGCCATTTTAAAATGCGCCTGTGTTTACCAAGCGTATTCTCCATAATTATTATTAAAGCAGGTGCTTCACACCATCATCCAACCTATTGCGATAACCCCTCCCGGAGTGACACTGCAACCATGTTTGGTGCATGAAATGTACCCTACCTTTTAATTGTACTCATCAATAACTTCATTGAATGAAGGACGCACAAATAACTTACCATTAACATCTACCACTGGAAGAAAATATCTGCGTGTAGATATCCCAACTTTTTCCATTCTAGAATGAAGCGTATCTGCAATATCGCTTTCATCAATATCAAAATATTTATAATTAATATTTCTATCCTTTAGATTGCTTATCATCTGACTTGTAAAGCCGCAAGTATTCCTTCCATACACCGCGACATACGGTTCTCCGAGCAGTGGTTCAACATGGTCTGGTGTAGCAAGTTTCTCCCACCCTTTAAACAGAGCAAAACCAAAACAGACATATATAAATAATTTTTTCATGATATTACTATTTATTATGTCGCAACTAACATAAATACAGTTTTAGATGCTCATCTGTTTATTCACATTACGCATCAAACATTTAATATCAATCGAGTCTGACCCTATTGATTCTTAAGCTTCGTTCTACCCGTAATTGCGTAGTTTAGAAAGTAGCTACCCATGCCAATAAGCGATATGCCACCAGCCAATTTCAGAATCGCCTCAGGCCAATATCGGTAAACAAGAAAAATACCTACAAGGATCTCCAGTAAGCCAACAGCACCGCCCAATATACGAATTATCATCCTAATCACCATTAAGCTCACAGTGGACTGCACAGTAACCAACAGCACCTGCTACAAACCCACTTGCTCCAGCCGCTAAGACGCTGCTAACGGCATTAACACGACTTAGTTGCGCAACAGATCTTGCCTGCCGTGCCCCTAGCTCAAAACGCCCAGAGTTCATGTTTCGGTTAGCCTCTGCTGTACCTCTTGTAGTTGTATATTCAGTATATTCGCCAAGAGCAAAGGATGAAAAACTGAAGAAACTGAGGCCTAAAGCAGTATTGAACATGTTGCCATAATATCTTTTTAAACATTTTTCAATGCAGTCTTCATCGTCACCACATTCTGCGGCTAGTCCGAGAGAATCAATGAATCTTAGTGGATTGCCGTATACGTAACTATATGTATTAAGCCCACCTTCAAGACCTATAGGATCACTCGTGATGTAACGTCCTGTAGAAGGATCATATGTTCTAAAGTAGTTGTAATGCAGCCCCGTCTCCTGATCGTAGTACTGTCCCGGAAATCGCAATCGGTTATCAATGCTATTAGCAGCGTCCAACACCACTTCACCAAATGTTTGGTAGACCGCAGACCAGGCAACTATGCCTGTTACGTTTATCAACTTCTGTGGCGTACCCAAATGATCATTCTGATAAAAGTAATACTGCCCACCCATCTGCATATAGAGTGGATCACTACCCCAGACACCATTCGGCCGATATCCGTACTGCCGATCAAGGCTGCCGCCATTATCAAACTCTGCAACCAACCCTTCATCCGCATATAAAAAATAGGTGCGTTGGCCGCTCACATCCTTCCATAGACGCCGGCCAAAGGGGTCATAATAATAACTTGCTATGGTAGTGCTGTTTGAACTCACCTCCACCAACCGATTTTCAAGATTATAACGGTAGTTGGTAACAACGCTATCCTTAGTTTTGTGTGTCAGGCTGCCATTGGCATCATGGACAAAGCTGGTATGGCTATCGATACCCGTAAGTTGGTTATTATCGTTGTAAGCCCAAACTCCGGGAACCCGACTATCTGACAAGCGGTTATCTACCGCATCATAGGCATATACTTCATCAGGCAAGGCAGGATTATCGGCTTGTATTAATCTATCCAGCCCATCATAACCATAGCTGTATAAGCCATGTTCTGTCTGTTTGGTGTCGATGTTACCAGCAGCGTCATAGACATAGCGATAGTCCATGATGGTATTCTTGGCGGGATCTTTTACCGTGATACTCTTTGGACGTAGAAGCGGGTCATAGTTGTACTCTTGTGTGCTGCCTCCTGGCAGGGTGATTTTACTTGGCATATACCAATTAATGCTATTGACGGTAAACGCGCCGCCTGGCATCTGCACACTGTTTAACAGGTTGTTTTGATCATAACTGTAGCGAATAATTACGCCATCTGGCCCAGTAAAGGATTCCTTTAGGCCATTGCCTGCAAAAGTATAGCTGTAAGATTTACTGAATGAGCCATAATTAACTGACTCAGACAGCTTTTGATTTAGTGAATTATAGCTATAAATGGCTGAGGTGATTCCATCGTTATAGCCAATCAGATTGCCAACGTTGTCATAACTCAATGTAACTACTTTGTCTGCTGTTGGTGCTGATATGCTGGCAAAATAACTGAATTCCGTGTTTCGCAAACCATCATCATAGACATACCGCTTCAGTTGACCCTTGGCGTCAATGACAGTCGACAGATTTCCTACCGGATCATAACTGTATTGAATAATATCACCCATAGGACGCGTCTCACGCACCTTCCGATTGGCGCGATCATATTGAAACGCTGTGGTGTTGTTTTCCGGATCATTGACTGAAAGCAGGTTATCCCGGTTATCGTAAACATAGAGGGTCTCGCCATTCAGCGGGTCTACGTTTTTTACTATTCGATTAAGCGCATCATAGACAGTTTTGGTGCGCCTCTGTTTTGCATCTATAGCTACCGTCTGGTTGCCTACAAGATCGTATTCACGTAGCTCCTCCAATTGCAGGTCAACCGCCAGCTTATCAATCTGCTTGATTTGACGCCCGCGGCGATCATAACGCAGCAGCCGGGTATAGGTTGGAAATACGATTGATCCCACCTTGCCGGCGCCATTTACTGATCCAGTTAGATAAATCGATTCAATAACATTACCATTACCATCAGTGATGGTTCGCAGACGCCCAGACAGATCATAGCTGTAGCGTTTAGAACGCCCTTCCGGATCTGTCTCTTTCAGACGGTTGCCATCCGCATCATATTCTATTTTATAACTTTTTGTATTGGGCAGAATTACCTCTATCAGTCGATGCTGGATGTTATAGCGATATTGTATAATATAATTCTTTGCATCAGTCACCTTTATCAGGTTATTCACCGCATCGTAATCATATTGCGTGCTAAAACCCAGCGGGTTTGTTTTGCTTGTTAGATTCCCTGCATCATCATAGGCATTAACCCAAACCTTCCCCCGCGCATCCTCAATGCGCAGTGGATTACCCATCACATCATATTCCAGATATTTGGTTTGGTTTTGTTCTGGATCAGTAACAGTTGCTATATTCCCAAAAGCATCATAGGTGCGTACAGTTGTTGATGCCACCGTCACCTCATCTGCCTCACGCGCTTCAGACATCATATTGCCATAGGCATCATATGTATAAGTAGTCACCCGCTGCTCAGTCAGCCCCAAAGCCTCAGTTTTTTTGATTAGATTTCCATTGGCATCATACTCATACTTAGTCACCACCCCATTCTCATTTGTCTCCTGCAACACCCTTGAGTTGGATGGATCATAGGTTTTGCTAATGTTGCTACCATCTGGATAAGTCACCTTTATGACGTTATTCCACTGATCCAATTCTTTTATTGTTTTGTTACCCGATTCATCTGTAATGGTATGGGTATTTCCATTTTTAACCAGGGTAAAGACAGTGCGCCCGGAGATATCCTGACGAATCATATCCCCTTCATAATCAGACCAGGTTTCAATCACCTTACCGGCTGCTGTTTTTTCCTGTTTATAGTATTCCCGTTTATTCTTATCGTATTCGTAACTGAATGTTGAACCCACGCCATCTTGATCCAATATGCTGGCAGTTCCGCCGGTATTGCTGATGGTGATGATTCGCCCGACAGGATCTGTTTTGGTTTTTAGTTTATCGCCATCGTAGGTGTAACTCCAGGCATTTTTGCGAACGTCAATCACTTTGGTGAATTTTCCACCCGCACCTTGATACTCTACACGGCGATTGCTGTAGTCACGGATTGCCGTTATGTCGTTGCCGTTATACTCGTACCATAGTATCTGGGTGTTGTTGTGGTCGAGTACGCCGCTCAGCCGTCCGTTTGCATCGTAGCGCATGGATACCTGTACATTGTTACGATCACCATAGGCTTTGATTCTTGTGCCCTGACTTAAGTATTCACCTGTTCCGGGGACTGTTTCATAATCAATCCAATTACCTGAGCGGTTTTGCCAACGGAAGGTGTAGTTGCCTGCATCTTCGCTAAGGGTGATGGTCTGTTTGGGGTTGGTTGTATTGGTGTAGTTTCCATCAGTGCCTTTATACAGTGCGCCGCCATACTGTAGTTCAGTGGGGTACTTTACTCCACCCAGACAATCTCCTCCCGCATCGTTCTGTACTGCAATAAGTGGCGCCCATCGCTGATTGATGACCCAGCGGCCAAGCGTTGAATCCCAGGTTCGGGTGACACGCACATAACCACCGAGCACCTTTATGCGCATGTCTTCAACTGTTTCGGTATGCTCACCAAGGTTTGGCCCGCTTCTGTCGGTTACCGGCATGAGGTATTGGGATGAAGTGCACGCAGGCAAGGCTGCCCATAGTGCTTGAAATGGAGCACAAAACAGCAGCAAGAGCACAATAGATATGTTCCAGTTTAATCGCACTGTCCGTTTGTCTTTTTTATTGGCTTGGCACATGGAATGCACCCTACCCGACTTATTTTTTCTATTGTTCATATTCTATTATGTCTTTGTTGTTACGGAAATCCATTTAGTTTTGTTTTGTGTGTTAAATACACCCTGCTCGGTTTTGCATATACGTATTTTAATTACCGATACAGCTTTTTTAATTATCAAGTTCAATGGAGTATTTATATTCATTACCTTGATCTTGTTGGAGTTCGCAGGCTCACCAGCAACCTACGGGTTACTGTCCGCCACCCGAGTTACAGATACTGCACACGGTTGATCCTGGCGGACATTGTTTAGGGCAAGACTGACCTGTAATTGGCGTATAACCGCCCGACCCACCGTAGCCGCCACCAGCACCGCCGCCACCGCTACCACCACTCCAGCTGTTACTGGTTCCTCCGCAGCTTGAGGTTGATGTTGTCGTATTCCAATGTGTAGAAGATGAGCCGCTTGTTTCTGCACCGTTGGCACACTCATAATCGTAATTTACCCTGGCACTACTACCATACGCAGTGCAACCTGCGCCGGAGCCGCTTCCGTCTGGTGACAATGACGCCAGCGCTGTAACACGGTAAGGAATAACAAGACTCTCTTTTGCATTCAGACTGTTCGGCAGCCCCTGCTGGAATTCATATTTAAAGTAGGCATCTGAGGTTGGAAAATTAAAGGTCAGGTTATCTGCCCGAACCAGCCCATGATTTGTGAGACGCAACTCACCATGAAATACCTCGCCCACCGGTAGGTCTGGCAGGATGGTGCCGGTGGGTTCAAACACAATTACTGGGGCAGGCACATCGGTTTCAAAGATGGCCTCTAGAACGATTTGATATTTGTCTTCAATGGTTATCTCTCTGACTGACCATTCCACACTAATCAGGTTGTAGTCGAGGAAGATATCCTTTACTGCTGTTATACCCGGTTTGATAGTAAAACGGCCTGACAAGTCTTCATGATTAGAGGCACTGGCACGGAAGCGATAGCGCCCGGCTGGTATATTCTGGAAGAAGGCCTCACCCAGTTGATCTGTATACAGCACCCCTTCATTACCAAGATCAATCTCATGTTGATAGCGGATTTTAGCTCCAGCGAGGCCAGGGATTGGGACACCATTTTCATCCAAAGTCGCTGTATAGATATCAGCTGCTTTAAATAGCATGCTACCGATACCTGATTGGGTAACGACAACGTAGACGTTGATATCTATGGTCGTGTTGTTACTGCTGCTAACGCGGAGTATGAACGGGTAGTTAGCTTCTGCTACCGCATCTGATGGGTTAGCTGCTATTTGAATTTCACGCTTTTCACCTACGGCAAGGTCACCTTGGGCCGCAGGGGATAGCAGGCTGATCCAACTTGGTGGCTGGCCACCACTGGTATCCAATAGCTCTACATTCACGCCGCTCATTACGGCAAGGCCGGTATTTTCCAGGGTGATGGTTTCCTGTATTGAGCCATTATGCACCACACCAGTTTCAATATAGTTAGGTTTGAAACTGAGATAAGGGTGCGTTTCCTGTAGCTGATAGTTAATCTGCACCTTACCCAGAGAGGCAACTCCACTTTCATCACTCAGCACGCGGAGGTAGAGGGTGCCGGATGCATCAGCAGTGTTATCCCCGGCAATGCTGAAAGGGAGCTGTGCCGATTGTTGCGATTGCAGATCAAAAGGCGTGCCCAGGTCAAGGGTGATGCCTTGAGGTGCTGAGCCAGATGGCTGATCTGCGGGGTTTAGTTCCAGGCGCAGATTGGTGGCTGTTGTTCCCTCACCCGCTGTTGCTTTAACCACATCAAAATGTTGCTCAACATTTTTGGGTAATCTCAGATTCAACAGGGTTGGGTTTAGGGTGACACGGCTGATAGTGAACTGATCCTGTGCAGGCCGTGCCAATAGATTGGGATAGATAGCAGAGACTTCAAAAATACCTGATTCACCTTCCAGTGGGTTGAAGGTGTAGGTGTAGCTGCCATCTATGCCCGTTAAGAGATCTACGGTACGTTCAAACCCATTCACTACCACAACTACTTGTATAGGTGCCGACGGCAGTGGGTTGGTAGTACTTCTATCTATTGCCTGGCCTGTGATGATGATAGGTTCATCACCAAATGAGTTCTGAGGTGTGATGCTAGCAACTGTTGCATAGTATGGGGTCTCAGAGAGAGCCGCTGTTTGGCTGCCGGTCATTCCCTGTATAACGACGGCATCCGTTTGAGTCAGATGATAATGAAGCTTATCAATTTGAAGCTCAATAGTGACATTATCAGATGCACCTTCAGGAATCGGCACACCAAACCAATCAGATGTAAAGGAGTCGCCTGCGGGGATACGCGCAACAGTCTTGCCACTGATGGTAATAACG